>JBAQLI010000127.1:0-17200 GCA_049301735.1 Candidatus Methanoperedens sp. | reverse complement strand
ATTGACCGTAATAGCTATAAGAAATCTATAGAATAATCAGAGGAAAATGAAGAAAAACAGTATCTAGCGATACTATTCAGAACTAACATTCTGAACTATTTTAAATTTAGGGTGGGAAAGGTGGGCTATAAGGCAGACAATTGATGCCATAAAAGCGAAAGGCAACACAACACTTTGTAAAAAATGCGGTCACATGATGCAATATTTCACAGTTGGAAATGCAAAGCTTCTCCAATGTGTTTTCTGCGGGAATAGAGTTGCTGAGATGATCGAATTATGAAACCTTAGTCTGAGTTTGTCATAATAATAATCATTTTTTATCGAAATAGGTATATTAGTTTTGATGGTTATTGTTAAGTGTGAGCAGGCAATTAGCTTCATATCACTCCACCTACCATCTTATCCATCGCCTGCTCTATCCTATTAGTATTGAATATATTAACTTATATAATTTTCCAGTAGAAATAAAGGGGTTTATTTCTTCCCCGATTTATTCAACCGTTCAAACTTTACTTTTTCCTCTTCAATCGCTTTCTTTCTTTCAGTCTCAAGCTTGTTAATGATCTCCTCAAAAGATTATCAAATGTAAAATATTTAATATTCTAAAGGCATTCTGAAAAAGCAGCAGGGAGGAAAAACAATGATTAAAAAAATCGACCATATTGGGATTATGACAAATGACTTAGATCAGTCAGTGGGATTCTATACTGATGTGCTTGGCTTTTCTATTTTCAGCAGGATAGAGATGGTAGAGGCTGGATTATCAGCAGTTTTCGTAGAAAAGGATGGAAGTAAAATAGAACTCATGAAGTGTAGAGGCAAAAATGTTCCAGAGCGTTCTGAGGGTGTTAAACTCAAAATGGGAGAGGGTTCAATCCCGATAAATGACCATATCACTTTCTCCGTGGATGATATTGAGGCTACGGTTACTCAATTTAAGAAGAAAGGCATTGTATTTCATTTAGAGCCAATACAACTGGAGGGAGGTATGAAACTTGCCTCATTTAAAGACCCGAACGGGGTGCTGATAGAACTGGTGGAATATCCTCAATAATAATAGAGATTTCAATACCCACAGAACCGTTCGGCTTTTTTATAAGCTGACTATTATTGAAGATAACAGCCGGGCACTCATTAATGCGATCTTGTAGTTCATCTTCCAAGGATCTCAAGTATCTGCTTTGGAGTTACGATTTTTATCCCCCGGAATTCCTTAACATCAAGAAGATGTTTGTTGCCTGAAACCAGATAATCGACCTCACCTTCAACAGCGCACTCCAATATCCTGTCATCTGCAGGATCCTTAACAATAACGTTCAAAGTGAATGCAGGAGAGACAAGTTCAGCATGGCTTAAGATTATTTCTGAGTATAAAGCCACATCTTCCCGCGGCAGTCCAAATTTCCCATCAGTTAAAAGTATCCTTTCAAGCTCATTGATAATTTGACTTGATATCACTAATTTGGCTTTTCCCTCAAAGCATAGATGGATGAACTTGTATGGATTCCCGCGCCAGAACAAAGCTGAAATGTAAATATTGGTATCAGCAACTACCTTTACCATATTTTATTCCTGTACTTTGCGGTGTTTATGGATTATATCATCAACGTCTGTTTCTTTGATACCTCGTTCTCTTGCTATTTTTTCTCCTTTTTCTGCAAGAAATTCAAATTCTTTAATGCCAGGGAGTTTTATTTTTTTGAGAAGGATCGTATCCCTGTCCCGGATTACTGCAAAGGGTGTCCCTTCTTCAAATCCTTCGCGGAGTTTTTTAGGGATCACTATTTGACCTTTTGTGGACATTTTTGTAAACTCGACTTCTGTTGCCATGATACTACCTTCTTACTTTCTTACCTAATAAGGCTTTGCCAATATTGATGAGGTCTATTCTCCAAAACCGATATCTTCATGGTGCAGTTCCAGGATCCTTTTGGATGGCTTTGTCTTTCGCCTTTTGAGTAAAGGCTACGAAGCTTGCTGGAGTCCAGTGAATCCATAATTTATACTGCAATGGTACTTGATGGTTAAACGAGTGGGTAGATTGAACGGGCAATTTGATGGATTTATTTCATCTTACTGCGCTGGGTTTAACGACCCCAGACCCCGATATTTGAAGAATAAACCAGCGGGAATATGGTGTCTGGGCATTCGTCCAGAGTCAGGGATTGTGCTGACGAACAGGTGAGATATTGAAAATTGACTGTTTGGACACAACCACATCTACAATATCTATTTTCATGTCATCTCTAAACAATATTTAATCGCCATTAGTTTCCATTCCTTTTGCCATCAGGAATCCTCTGGCTCGTTCGGTTAATTTATATTCTGCAACCTTAGTCCAGAACTCTCTGGAATGATCTGGATGCACCAGATGTGTCATTTCGTGCATTATCACATAATCCAGAACCCATCTGGGCATTTCCAATAGTTTGTGAGACAATCGAATAGTGCCTTTATTGGGTGTACAGCTTCCATTCACCCTTTCTTGATTTGTTACAAATTGAATGGAATTGACCTTAAGCTTCCCATGGAAATACTCCTTATTCAACTCGTTAAACCGCTGCATCGGATAATCGTCTATATTTATTTGTTTTTTCTGCTTCTTTTTTTCGATCTTTTCCTTCAGCTCTTCGATGATTTTTCTTTCCTTTTCACTGTGCAACCCGAGCGGGAGATGTACCTCAAGAGTTTCCCCGATTATTCTAGCCTGGATTGTCTTTTTCCTGTTTGGGCTTCTGATAACCTTGACTTCCATTGCTTGTCCCTTGCTCTGATAGGCTATAAATCTGATGTTTTGAAGAATTCTCAGGATCAAAATCTCTACTGTAGCACATCCCCATATTGTACAGCCTCGGGTCATCGGGCGATCGGAACACCTTCCCGGATGAATCTTGCCTCCTCTCATTTGCCATCCGTGAGCAGACGCAATGACCTCTGGAATTGCGCATCGATATATTCATCTTTTTATTCAGATTTAATACCCGTCACGCAAAGATACAATACTTTTAAATATTTACATGTATTTATGCTAATTAAGCAATTTATGCAAATCATTGTAAATGCCACATTTCTAATAAATACCTTGAGAACGGAACCCGAAATATTGCGGGAAATGAAGCTATTCACCATAAAAAATGTAGCTGCTGAAATTGAAAATGAGCTCGGGATAAACATTAATGATTCCAATATAGAGATAATTCAAACCGGATCTGGAAAACTTGATTTAAGCAATGATAAAAAAGGGCGGCTTTCAACAACCGACATTAATCTGTTGAAAACCTGTCATATACATCGAAAAGGATGCATCCTGGTAAGTGATGATCTACTGTTAAAAAATACAGCATCGGAAAATGACATAAAGTGCTACACTACGCCTGAGTTTGCTGCATATCAATTGAGAAAAGGTGTAATTACAAAACAGCAATGTGTTAAATTCATGACTATTTTAAAGAAAATATATATTAGACAGAGGGATATTGATAAAATCTTGAAAAAAATAGAGAGTTGGTGAAAATATGGGAACAAATATTAATGTGACACTTCCAGATATGATCGCAAGCTACCTCAAACGGAAATCAAAAGAAGAATATCTTCCGATATCTGCAATTGCAAGGAAATACATCGCCAGAGGAGTAACAGAAGAGCTTATTATCGAATATCATAAGAAAGGATATTCGATCTCCAGGATATCCGAAAATATCGATGTACCTGTCGCCAAGGTAATGGATGTGCTATCAAGGCTTGATGAAGAGAGTGATGTAGAAAAAACTCTTGAGGAGATCGAAATCAATTCATCAGACTGATTCCTTCTTTCAATTTATCCTGCCGCCCCCAGCGCGACATAATCATTGGAGTATAGAGGAACAATATCTACGCACCTGTTCAGGGTGTCAATGGCGATATCCAGGTCATGGAATTCGCTGTAGACCATCCCCAGCTTGTACAGCACATTCGGGTCATCAGGCGATCGGAACGCCAGATCTTCCAGGATGAATCTTGCCTACTCTAATTTGCCATCCGTGAGCAGGCGCAATGACCTCTGGAATTCAGCATCGAAATATTCATCTTTTTCCTGGGGCTCCACTCGATCGTTATGATGTCATTCTGTATATGCACAATGATTTTTTCCATTAAAATCCCGTTATTTTTCAAGAGATGATCATACATCGCATCTTTGAATGCCATGCTGTCTCTTTTATTTTGAAGTCTTGATCATCGATCTATCTGAAGTAATAATCATGGTAACAAGTAACAAAGCATTAATATTTAAAAATATATTTAGAACGTACGGACAATATAGATTGAGTCATACGTTCATTATGGTATTGGTGGATGAAATGACAAAAGGGTACAAAGCTAATGAAAAAAGAAGATATTAAACCCAACATAATCGTGCGGGGACCTATTTTCCCGGAACCCGTGCAGATTATTGTTGGCATCCTAATGGGTGATTCAATTAAACTCATCGGTAAAGGTCTTTCAACCGGCCAGGTTCATGAACCTATTCTTAACAATAATTCTTTTTTATCGATATCCTCTTTCAGGGAACGGCGCGCCTGACGGCTGATAAATGGGGCTAAAGCCCGATCAGGGAATGACCCTGCGCCGCCTGCGGGCGGGTAGTTGCCTGGTTTTAAATAAAATTATCCGGGGCGAATTATAGAAGTATCGATAGTTCGGAGGATCAATATGAACAATGAGAAGGCTTGTAAAGAGTGCGGTGATAACCGTTTGCTCATCTATAACAAAGCAGTCATAGAACCCGATGTCGAGTACCGAAGCTTTGGGCTTTGTTCACTATGCGGGAGCGTGGTTGAGCTATGAGACGGCAGTGCCCAAGTAATACAGTACATTTGGATAATGGAACGCCAGATTTTCCAAAAAAAATCTTGGTATTCTATAATATGCTATCTGAGATTGTATGAATTGATATTGTCAATCCAATAAAATTGATTCGAAAATAAGACCACAGCTTTATATACTAATTTATATATTAAATGGTTGCGATGAGACTTGAAGGGCGTCTAGAGCTATTAAAGCAAAAAGTACAGGAAGATGATTTTCTGAACGCAAGGGGTCTTGGTAACGAAATACCTTTCTGGATATTCGACTATCCCCCTGAAAAAGAGCTGCTTGTACGTGAAACTATATATAAAATCACAACTACCCTAAGAAAAAGATCGGTGAATGTCCTTGTTATTGATTTATATGAAATCTGCCTTGAATTATTAGAAGATAAAATAAGTGCTGAAAAAATATTTGAGTTTGAAAATAAAAAAGGTTCAGATGAATTGCTAAAAAAACTCAAGATGATGCTAAAACCTGAAACAGTTAAAAAAGTTATACGGACAAGAATGGAATCGGGTGAAAATATCCAATTAATGTTCTTAACAGGTGTTGGAAAAGCATGGCCTCTGGTACGTTCTCATTCAATTCTAAATAATTTACAGCCATTAATGGGAAATGTTCCACTTGTAACATTTTATCCAGGTGAATACGACAATCATGAACTGAGCCTGTTTGGAAAATTCAAAGATGCCAACTATTATCGTGCATTCAGACTTATTAATGAAAAAATATCTGAAAACGAAGGGTGAAGGAAAATGTCTACAAATCTTAAGATAGAAGACTTATTTGAAAAAGATATCAGAAGAGACATCGATGGTGTCATTAAAGTAGATAAACACGATGATCAGAGCGTTTTCACAGAACTTGATGAATATGTGATCACGAATGAATCAAGGAAGCATTTTGATAAGTTCTTTGAAAGATATTATAATGCCACACAGATACCCACAGATAAGATCGGTGTCTGGATATCTGGCTTTTTTGGATCTGGTAAATCACATTTCATTAAAATATTATCCTACCTTCTGGAGAATAGAACAGTATCTAATAAGTCCGCTCTTAGTTTTTTTGAAAATAAGATTAATGATCCCTCGATGTTCTCTACGATTGAAAAATCGGTAAAATATGGCACAAAGGATGTAATACTTTTTAATATAGATTCCAAGGCTGGTGATAGTAAAGAACGGATCGTAAATATATTAATGAGAGTATTCAATGAAAAGAGAGGGTTTTTTGGAGATGCTCCATGGATCGCAGAACTCGAAGAAGATATGCAGGATAAAGGTCTGTATACTTCTTTCAAAGAAGAGTTCAAAAAAATCAATGGCAGCCACTGGGAAGAGGTAAGAGATCAATACACCTTTGAGCAGGATGACATCATTGAGTCTCTTACTAAATGCGGATACCAGAGCAGGGAAGCATCTGTAAGGATGTTTGAGAATGACGGACGAAATTACCATCTCGATGTTGAAAAGTTCGCGAAGAAAATCGAGAAATATTGCAGATCAAAAGGGGATAAACATCAGGTCATTTTCCTTATTGATGAAGCAGGACAGTACATAGGTGAAGATAGCGAATTGATGCTCAATCTCCAGACGGTTGTGGAGGAGCTTGGTACTAAATTGAGAGGAAAGGCATGGGTGATCGTTACATCCCAGGCTGATATTGATACTGCTACTAAGGACATGGTCAAAGGCAATGATTTTTCCAAGATACAAGGACGTTTTGATACGAGACTCAGCTTATCAAGCGCCAATGTGGACGAGGTCATTAAGAAGAGGATACTGGCTAAGAAAGAAGAGCACAGGGAGATGCTGGCATCTTTCTATACTGATAAGAAGATAATCCTGAAAAATCTGATCTCATTCTCGCGTGGAAGCGCTGAAATGAAGAATTATAAGGAGGCGGAGGATTTTGTTGGAGTCTATCCTTTTGTTCCATATCAGATCAATCTCCTGCAGAAAGTTTTTGATAAGATCAGGTCAACGGGTTTTTCAGGGAAGCATCTGGCAAAAGGCGAGCGTTCGATGCTGAATGCATTTAAAGAGGCTGCTGTAGAATATGGTGAATGCGGTATGGGCGTGATTGTTCCATTCCATCTGTTCTATAATACCATTGAGAGCTTCCTTGATCCGATAATCACGAGAACAATAAAACAGGCAGAAAAAAATGACAAACTTAAAAGTAACGATTGTGACATATTAAGAATCCTTTTCATGATAAGGCGTGTGAATGAGATACAGCCCACGCTTGAGAATCTTGTGGCTCTTTCCATATCGAATGTTGATGAGAATAAGCTGAAATTAAAAGAAAAGGTTGCTGAATCCCTCAGTAGATTGGAGGAGCAGACACTTATAAATAAATCCGGTGATTCATACTATTTCCTGACGAATGAAGAGCAGGAAATTAACAGGGAGATAAAGAACATAGATATTGAGAAGTACTCGATACTTGATGATATCTATGAACTTGTCTTTAATTCTAATGAGATATGTCCAACTAAATATATGGATTATAAATTCAACAGAGCAGTTGATGACAGGATCAAGACACTGGCAAATGCTGACCTGACCATAAAATTCTTGACGCCTCTTTCTGATGAGATGCTGCGTGGAAGCGGGCAGAGATCACTGCATGGAGACAATCTGAGTAATATCGATTCTGCCGATACATTGTTATTCGTGTTCCCTGAACACAGCAAATTTACAAATCAGATAAAAAGCTATCTCCAGATTGAAAAATATATCAAACAGAATCCTTCCAATAGGAACGATCCTGAGATACAGCGCATAATAGCAGAAAAACATCAGGAAGCTAAGAAATTAAAAGATGCCTCAGTTCTGGTGATACAGGAAGGTGTTAAGGAAGCAAAGATATTCGCCGATGGCAAGGAAGTGACGAGTATCGAGAAAAAGAACCCGAAGGAGAGGGTTAAAGAAGGAATAGATGTCCTGGTGAGGAATGTCTATAGCAAATCAAATTATGTAACTCTTGACTATGCGTTTGATACCGATATTCTTCGAATATTGAGGTCTGATGACCTTGAGAAGTTCGGTATTGGAAAGTCAGATACCAATAAACTGGCGCTTTCGGAAGTGTTGAATTATGTCTCAATTCGCGATGAGAAGAATACGACTGTTGTTTTGAAAGACTTGAAAGAGCATTTCATGAAAAAACCCTATGGATGGAAGGATATGACCATATCTGGTCTTATCGCCACTCTTTTTGCTGCTGAGGAAGTGAAGTTGCGGTATCAGAAGACCTATCTTGTTTCAAATGCTGAGGAGATCACAAAGTATCTTACCAGAAGGGAGGATGCTGATAAGCTTATAATTGAGATCCGGAAAAAGACAGGCGCTGAAATTATCAGTTCTGTGAGATCGATCTTGAGGGATGTGTTTGATAAGACAGATATTCCTGAAAAGGAGAACGAACTCTATAATTTTTCACATAAGATAATTACTGATGAGCTGCTGGGCGTTAAGGAGATATCGGGTAAATATGCAGAGGAAAAAAGGTATCCCGGCAAAGAGGATATTGAAAAATATGCAGCATTCCTGAACAGGGTACAGGGCATTACGGATCCATCAGCGTTTTTGAAAACGATGGCGGATGAAAAGAATGAACTTGTGGGTCTGCGCCAGAAAGTTGAGCCTGTGATGGCATTTTTTGCTGGACCTCAGGTTGGGATATTCAGGCGTATTTCAAAGAAGATAGAGAATTTCAGACGGAACATCCAGTTCCTGAGCGATGAAGCAAGATCGAATGTGGATGAGATAGAAGGAATACTGACTTGTGCTGAACCGTATTCGAAGATCAAAATACTGCCTCAGCTTGAAAGCGGTATAGAAGTATCTCTTCAAAATTCCTTATCGGTCTTAAAGCAGGATGTTCAAACCAGATTGAAGACTGTTAAAGGAGAACTTGAAAAGGAACTCAGGAACCATAAGGTTTTGACAGAAGAGTTTAAAAAGTCTGTTTTTGAAACCTTCAATGATATTGATAAAAATATTGTGGGATCTGATGATTGCGCATTTGTTAAACTCCAATTGGAAGAGCTCGTCAATTTACAGCGTGACGCCTATGAACGAATCGAAGCAAAGGTACAGAAACTAAAGGAAGCAGAAGGTGGATACAAACCTGAAGCTGGAGCTATTCTTGAAAAAATAATCCAGGATACTTCATTGTTCAAAACCAAAAAAATCATTGAAAACGAAAAAGATCTTGATGAGTACATCTCGAACCTGAGAGCCACTTTGAAAGAGATATTGAAAAAGAATAAGATCAGGGTGCTCTGAACATGGACAAAGCCAGTATCATCAGGTTCTCAGATACTGTAAGGGACAGGCTTTATGAAGAAACAAAGAACCGGGCTGCAAATTATGGCATCTTTCCCGATAAGATACAGGATGTGGATAAGGAGTTTGAGGATTCGATAGTCATAGGAGGCAGGGTTTTTAACAGGAAGATAAAGCGGCAGAGAGAGCAGCTTGTGAGAGAGGCGAGAGAGAAAGGGTACGACCAGTTAATAGATGAGGTCACCTACACATGGTTTAACCGTTTTGTTGCGCTCAAGTTCATGGAAGAGAATGGCTATCTTCTTGGAAATGTGAAGGTATTTTCCTCTAATGAGACGGGGAAGACTGAGCCTGATATCCTTTCAAAGTCGCTGAAACTTGATTTCTTGAATATTGACAGAAACGCTGTCATCGACCTCAAGTCTGCGGGTAAGGATGAGGAGCTATACAAGTTTCTCACGTTGAGCCTGTGCAATTACCTGAATAAGATCATGCCTTTTTTGTTCGAGAGCATTGAGGATCATACTGAACTTTTGTTCCCTGATAAGCTGCTGCATACTGATTCTATATTGCGGGACATAAACGGCATCATCAAAGAGGAAGACTGGAAGGAAGTTGAGGTAATCGGGTGGATCTATCAGGATTATATCAATCCCCGCAAAGACAAAGTTTTTGCAGACCTGAAGAAAAACATCAAGATAAGCAAGGAGAACATCCCGGCAGCTACACAGCTTTTCACGCCTAAGTGGATCGTCAAGTACCTGGTTGAGAACTCACTTGGCAGATTGTGGCTTGAATCAAACCCGAATAAAGACCTGCAGGCAAAGTTCAGGTATTTTATCGAACAGAATACAACCACAGAGAACACAGAGGGCACAGAGAAGGATATCCAGTCAAGCTTAATTCCTAAGAAGAGGATCGTAAGTCCTGAAGATATCTCTGTTCTTGATCCTGCGAAGGGGTCCGGTCATATTCTTGTGTATGCTTTTGAGGTGCTGTATGAGATATACAGGTCACAGGGTTATCTTGAGAGCGAGATCGCGCCCCTGATACTTAACAAGAACCTTTATGGTCTTGAGATTGATGACAGGGCGGCGCAACTCGCGGGTTTTGCCCTGATGATGAAGGCGAGGATGTATGATAAAGAGCTGTTTATCAAGAAGATTTCTTTGAATCTTTGCGCTATACAGGAAACGAGGGAAGAGTGCGCTTTGAATCGTGGGAAGTATCCTGAACTGTGCAGACTTTGGGATTTCTTTATCGATGCGAAGAATTATGGGTCTATATTGAAGGTGGAGGGGTTTGATTTTGAGAGAGTGAGGGTGGAGGTTGAACTGCTGAAGAAGGAAGAGACGCTTGATTCCGTTTTTATGTGGTCGAAACTGGAGCAGCTTGTAAGGCAGGCGAGGCAAATGAGCCAATCATACGATTGCGTTATTACGAATCCGCCGTATATGGGTTCAGGTGGAATGAACGCGATATTGGCTGATTTTGTCAAAAATCAATATCAATATTCAAAAAGAGATTTGTTTGCAGTTTTTATTGAAAAATGTCTTGATTTTACAAAAGATAGAGGTTTTACTTCAATGATCACAATGCAATCATGGATGTTTTTATCATCTTATGAAAAATTGAGAGTCAAGATATTAAAGAATCATGAAATAGATACGATGGTTCACCTAGGACCTAGGGCGTTTGAACAGATTGGTGGTGAGGTTGTTTCAACAACAGCTTTTGTTTTAAGAAAATGAGAATCTATAAATAGGTAAAAATATGGAGCAAATAATTGGTGTAATATTTCCGTTATCGAAAGAAGCAATTGATTTTATGTTCTCAAATAATAGGGATGTTTATATAAAATATACCTCTCGACAACCAACAAAAAAATCAAAAATTAAAATAAAAGAAGGAACTACTTTATTTATTTATCAATCTGGTGGGAGTAAATCTGTTGTTGGTGAAGCTATTATAATAAAGTTTGATTTTTTGGATATGGATACAATCTTAAATAGATATCATGGACGATTAATGATTTCAGAAGAGGAATTAAAACTATATGCTAAAAGCAGAGAGAATAAAAAGGCTTTAGTTTTGGAGTTGAAGGAGTTAATAAGATACAAGAATGGAATAAAGTTGCGCAAACCTTTGACAATGGCGGGAATTTTTTTAACACCTGAAAAAAAGCAAGAACTTTTTATGGATGAATGAAAAATGGCTACATTCATACGATTAACAGATTTTAAATCAAGTGAGGAAAAACATAGACAGTTCTTTAATAAAAACAATAAATTTTTCTTAAAAGATCAGAAAGACTATTTTAGGATACCTGGAAGTCCAATTGCTTATTGGATTAGTAAAAAAATGCGAGATGTTCTTTCAAATAAAAGTATTAATTTAAATTCTATTAGTCCACCAAGAGCAGGTTTAACATCTGGAAAAAATGAATGTTTTCTTCGATATTGGATGGAAGTTTCTAAGAACCGGATAAGTGGTTTAAAAGAAAATTTTGACACTTCCAGAAAATGGTTTTTTTTAACTAAAGGTGGTGGTTTCAGAAAATGGTATGGCAATAATGAATATGTCCTGAATTGGGAAAAAAATGGTGAAGCAATTAAGAAAATGAAAAATTCTGTTATTCGGAATGAAAAGTTCTATTTTCAAGAAGGTATAAGTTGGGGTGATGTGGGTTCAGAATATCCTTCTTTCCGATATCAGTGTAAAGGCTATATTTCAAATTCTCGTGGCCCTATGATTTATTGCAATAATTTTTTAATATTATCATTATTAAATACGAAATTGGTTATTCATATACTGAAAGTGTTCTCTCCTACTTTAGTTTTTAACATTGGAGAAATTGCTAGTGTACCAATCATTTTTCCAAAGCAAGAAAATACTGAACGAGAGATAAACTACCTCACACAATCCTGTATAGACATCTCCCGCGAAGAATGGGACTCCCGTGAAACAAGCTGGGACTTCAAAACAAACGAACTTCTGCGCCACAAGACATCAGGCAGGCTTAAAGACGCATACAACAACTATTGCTCATACTGGAAAGAGAAATTCCAGAAGCTCCATTCAAATGAGGAGGAACTCAACCGCATCTATTTAGATATCTATGACCTTGCAGACGAAATAACACCGGATTTGCCACTTGAGGACATCACCATACTTAAAGAGGAATCTGAGACCAAAGACGGCGAACTTGTGTTCAGAAAAGATGTTATCATAAAGCAGTTCATTTCCTACGCGGTGGGCTGCATATTTGGCAGGTATTCTCCAGATAAAGAAGGTCTCATTCTTGCGAATAAAGGTGAGACCATAAAGGACTTCCTGGCAAAAGTTCCGGCGCCATCTTTTATGCCTGATGATGATAACATCATCCCTGTGCTTGAGGATGAATATTTTAAAGATGACATCGTTTCAAGGTTCAAGGAATTCCTCAAGGTCACATTCGGGGCTGAAAGCCTTGCTGAAACACTTGATTTCATTTCAGAGGCGCTCTCTCAATCAAAGAAGGGCGGCGAGTCATCTGAGAAGATCATACGCGACTACTTCCTTAAGTCGTTCTTCAAAGACCACGCCAAGACTTACCAGAAAAGACCCATTTACTGGCTGTTTACATCAGGGAAGGGCAGGGGGTTCAATGCGCTGGTGTATATGCACAGGTATGACAAGACCCTGCTTGCAAAGATGAGGACTGATTATCTGCTTGAACTTGAGGCGAAGCTTGATGCGAGGATTGCTATGTTGTCTGAGTCGACGCGGGATAAGCAGGAGAAGGAGAGGCTTGGGAAACTGATGCATGAGCTTGTGGCGTATGATGAAAAGCTGAACAATAAGGCGCTTGGGTTTATTGATATTGATCTTGATAATGGGGTTACGGTTAATTATGGGAAGTTTGAGGGGCTGGTGGAGGGGATATGATATTTGGAGTTAGTCATTTGATAATGATTTTTTGGAGGTATCACTATGTTTCTCTCTGAATTAAAAATATGGAATTTTCGGAAATTTGGAGAAGGGGATAATAACAATCCCGGTTTACATTTATCATTTAATTCAGGATTGAATTTATTAGTTGGAGAAAACGATTCTGGTAAGACCGCTATAATAGATGCAATAAAAATGGTTCTTTTTACTCAAAGCTACGAATATTATAGATTAGAGGATGAAGATTTTTTTATTCCAGAGAATGCAAATGAAGAAGACAGGACAAATGACTTAAAGATCGAATGCATATTTAGAGAATTTGCTCCCAAAGAAGCAAAAAATTTCTTGGAATGGTTGGGTTTCGAAAGCGGTCCAGATGGCAAACATCAATACTTTTTGAAAGTATTTCTGAAAGCCAGAAGAGAAAATGGACGGATATATGGAGATGTTAGAGCTGGATATGATGAACAAGGAACAGCTTTAGAAGGAAAAGCACGTGATTTATTACGAACAGTATATTTAAGACCATTGAGAGATGCTGAGGTTGAGTTAAATCCAAGAAGGAAATCAAGGTTATCGCAGATTCTATACAGTCACAAAGATTTTTCCGAAAAAGAAGAACATCCGCTTAAAAAAGCTGTTGATGCAGCAAATGAACTAATTCAGGAATTTTTTAAGAAAACTGATTCAACCGATGGGAAAAAAGAAGGTACTAAAGTTGTTTGCCAAATAAATGATCATTTGTCTCAGTTCTCAAGTGTAAATAATCCATTAAAATCAAACATTTCAATCGAGGGAAAGAACTTGAGAGCAATATTAGAACAACTCAGTTTAAGTTTATCTAATAATAAAGTCGGATTAGGTTCCAATAATCTTTTGTTCATTGCAGCAGAATTCTTGCTTCTAAAAAGAGAAGACTATTCAGGTTTAAAACTTACATTAATTGAAGAAATTGAAGCTCATTTGCATCCTCAAGCACAGTTAAGGTTAATTGGGTATTTGCAGAATGAATCTGAGGTTGATACGTCAAAAAAAGTTCAATTAATCCTTACAACCCATAGTCCAAACCTTGCATCAAAAGTAAAGTTAGAAAATTTGATTATCTGCAAGAATGGAAATGTATTTAATATGGGTTACGAACATACAAAATTGGAAAAGGGTGATTATCTATTTTTAGAACGTTTTTTAGATGTTACAAAAGCGAATCTATTTTTTGCTGACGGTGTAATTCTTGTTGAGGGAGATGCTGAAAACTTATTAATTCCTACGATTGCTGAGATAATCGACCTTCCTTTGGCAAAGCATGGTGTATCAATTGTTAATGTTGGAAGCACAGCTTTTTTAAGATATTCGAGAATATTCCAGAGAGAACATCCTGAAATCTCTATGAAGATACCAGTTGCAGTTATTACAGATTCTGATGAGAAACCTGATCTATATTATGAAAATGAAGGTAAAGATATATCAGAAAAATATTCAAAGAGAATTATAGAATCCATAAAAGCAAAAAAAGAAATATATGATGGAATACCGGTGAAAACTTTTGTTTCTCCAGACTGGACTCTGGAATATGTAATTGCCTTAAGTGGTCTTAGGAAAAGGTTCTATAAAGCTGTATTGCAAGCAGAAAAAATTCAAAATAGTGATGAAATCGGGTTGACAAAAGCAAAAAAAGAAAAAATAAAAACACAAGTTAAAAATGATTTTGATAAATGGGGTGAGGAAAAGTTAAGTGATGAAAAAATTGCGTTTGAAATTTACAATAATATTATTCTAAAAAAGGAGATTTCAAAAGCAATCATTTCTCAATGCTTTACAAAAATTTTGAGTGAATCAGAACATCGTGATAAAATTAAATATGGATTATTAAAAAAAGACAGTAAATTAAATTATATTATTGATGCAATACTATATGCTACCTCTGGAACTGTCGAAGAATCGGAGGTTTCTGATGATTGAGATTCGAGATGAAGATATTCGATATGCTGAAAGTATTTTTTTGCCAGAAGGAAAGTCCTTTGATTCTGAAAGAATATCTGTAATAAAGTGCTTGGAATCTAAAGATATTCAAGCATGTCCCGGAAGTGGGAAAACTACCACACTGCTGGCAAAGTTGGCAATTATAGCAAAAAAAATGCCTTTAAAGGACAATAAAGGAGTATGCGTTTTAGCTCATACTAATGTAGCAATTGATGAAATAAAAAATAAATTAGGCACAAAGAGTGATGTGTTATTTGGCTATCCAAATTATTTTGGAACAATTCAGTCATTCGTGGATAAGTTTTTAGCAATTCCTGCAAACATCAAGTATTTTAATATAAGACCATCTAAAATCGATAACGAATCATATGATTTTGAAATAGGTAAGAAATGTAAAAAGCTCTCAATTGGCGCACGTGGTTGGTTATCTAACCAGATAAAAAATAGAGATAATCTTTCATATTGTGATTTTTTGAAAGAAATCAGATATGATTTCGTGACTCAAACCTTCAAAGATAATAATGGCCAGATTTTATTAAAGAATAAAGAAACAGATACTTTTAAAAATATATTCTCAATAAAAAAAGAATTGTTTGAAAATGGTATTTTAAATTATGACGATGCTTATTCTTTGGCATTCAAATATCTAAACGATTTTGGTGAAATCTTGAGAGAATCATTTTCTGAAAGATTTGCATTTGTCTTCATTGATGAAATGCAAGATACCCATTCACATCAAATCAAAATTATTGATGAAATTTTCGATAAAACAAAAGTTATTATACAAAAATTTGGTGATGTAAATCAATCTATATACGATAATCGTGTAAAAACGGAAACTATATGGGAAGTTAGCGATGATTGTTTGAAGATCAATGACAGTAAAAGATTTTCAAATGTAATTGCTAATATTGTCAAACCATTCTGTGTTAATAAACAAGATTTTAATGGTGACTCATTAATTAAGGATATTCAACCAATAATTTTACAGTTTGATGATGATAATATTAAATTTGTTTTGCCTGCTTTTGCAAAAATCATAGACGAGTGTAATTTGGATAATAATGAACATCCATTCAAAGCGGTTGGATGGGTTGGTGTGAAGAAAGACAAGAGAACAATAACATCATATTTTCCAGAGTTCCAGAAAAAATCACAAATCACGAAATCAAATTTTGATCATTTAGCTGAATATTTGCAAAAAATTGATGTGAAAGATGCAAATTATTATAAAAAATCTATAATAAATATTTTATTGAAAGTATTAAGACTTCTTGATATAAAAAATGAAACAAATTCACATTATTTTTCCGAGAGATCATTAATTCAATATTTACATATGAATGATAGTGATTTTTATGATAAATTAACTTTAAATATGGCAGAATGGTGTTTGAAAACCCATAATAATCAGGATATTTTTACTGAAATGAAAGAATTTATTGAAAATGATTTTTGTCCATTTTTTAAAATAACAAATCTTGTTGCTATTGTGGAATTCTTCAAGAAAGACTTTTCTTCAAACGAAGGATGTCAGAAATTTCAGCATTCAAACATATATTGTGATGAATCAAATATTGATGTTGAAGTTGCTACAGTCCATAGTGTAAAGGGTGAAACACACACTGCAACATTATATCTGGAAACATACTACGACAAGGGTTTTGATATAAAAAGGATTATTAATTATCTTAAGGAAAGAAAAAACGGGTCAAATTATATACAGAGCTTAAAAATGGCTTATGTGGGGATGAGCAGACCAACCCATTTGTTGTGTGTGGCAGCGCACAAAGATACTGTCAGTGGAAATGAAACATTTTTACTAAAAATGGGATGGATGATAAAAAACATTTGCGATAAGGAGCAGCCAACAAAAGGAATGAAATCGAATTACCAATCTACACTTATGTCAATGATTTAGTATGATCAAAATAAACCTTTCTTGAATAGCCAAATAAACGCACAATCTCAAATAAAAAACAATCCAAAAATGAACCTACCAGACCTCATCAAAACCGGAGAATCAACAACCGTCGAATTCAAAGAAAAGTTAGATGAGCGATGCATTGAATCCTTAGTAGCTTTTGCCAACACAAGAGGCGGTGTTATTTTCATAGGTGTATCCGATAAAAACAATATCAAAG
>JBAQLI010000126.1:0-2402 GCA_049301735.1 Candidatus Methanoperedens sp. | reverse complement strand
ATGATAATATCCTGAACTACCACAGTATCGTAATATTTGAACTCCGCATCTCCTGGTAAGATACTCGGATCGACTTTGCAATCTTCAGTAACGTTGATTTTTATCTTACTCAGTTTTTCCTTTGATTTCCTTTCACCACGAGGAATAGGGATTCTTCTTTCATTTTCGGAGGAGACATCTTTGTTCTGTTTCGGAACAGGAAATTTTGGTTTACCTTTTTCTCCTTTCAAGTGGTTCAGTTCATCTCGAGTTTTCTGTAATTCTGCTTTTAATGCTTGAACTTCCTCATTCAATTCCTCAATGATGTGAAGGAGGATACGGATGGTTTGTGAATCCTTTTTGTCCGAAATTTCATCAGGATTGATGTTTAATGAGTGTAATATTTTTGATATATCAGATGGATTCATGAAGGAACACTGTAATAATTCCTTAGTATTTGTATATTTCTATCTACATGAAGGCTATTGCTTGGTAATAATCAAAAAAAAAATGATATATTATCAAAGATTCCGTAAATTATATTTTTCTTTTTACCATTTAATTTGAAGAGGATACCAATTTTACCTTATAATTACACTGTTTGCATAGCTTCCTGCTATTTTCCCAATAACCTGTCAAGCAGACTCCTTTTATATCTTACTCCATTTATTATTATTTCAGCTCCCTGGTTCTTTGAGATTGTGCCTACTTTACCAGAAATTATTTTTCCTTTTAATGTATTGCCAATACCCATTATCTCATCTGCGATTATTTCCCCCCCGTTCATGGAGCTTCCGGTTTCATCTCCTGCTTTATTAACCTTGATCTTTCCACCTTTCATGCATGGACCAAGCATTTTTCCCGCTATTTCTGTTTCTAGAGTGCCCTTTTCAAGTTCAAAACCGATATAATCCAGGTCATTTCGCTGGAGGTGAAATGTATCAGGGTTCATGCATTCAGCACATATCGATGTAAGGTAACCAACTACCATTTTCTCGTACAAATCATCAGGTGTTGATTTTAAGATCAAGGCTTTGATCTCTTCACATTCCTTTGGCGCGACCCTTTTAATCTCAACCTTACTGACATTTGCAATTTGTTTGATAATTTCCTTAAGTTCCATAAGAGAATCAATATGATCTTGTTATTAAATCCCTTTTTCCTCATCACCTTCGGTAGATAGGTTCCTTAAGCGGGATCTGAATTAGACCAAAGCCCCTCTGGCAATTGCTCTTTTGAACCATCCGAAATACCTGTCCTCCCATCGTTAGATATAGACAAGAACATAGCATCCATCGGATCAAGAAGAGGCACAACCGTGCATGATGAAGCATGTTGTCTTGCTTTATTCATGAAGCTGTCAAAAACATTCCTATCCTCTCCTCTTAATGCCCTTCTGAAAGCTGAAAGTTCTTCTATTATCCCCTCAAGCAGCATGCTAAAGCTTGGAACCGTTCTCCCCATGTGAGTCACCCCTTTGAAAATCCGTTAGTCTTGTCTGGCCAAATGGGATAATCGTATATTTGGAAGCACTCTTAGAAAAAACTGAAGTATGCGGAAATTGAGGTTATTGAAATTACCCTATTGGGATATTTGATAATCCACAGCATATTGTTTCCCAGATTTGCCCTTGTAGGATGGTAGTTTCCCCTTCCTGCATCGCTCTTTTTTGCTAATTTCCATATTTTCAATATCTGAAACAGGAGTTTCATTAAAGCCATCCATCATCATCTCAAGTGCTCCACAATAACCAGAGCATTCATCCACGTAACTGCCATTCCCATTCCTGCGACAAGACCAAGAATAGCACCGCAAAGATAATTGTCCCGCTTCTCCAAAAACACAATAAGAAAATACAGACCCGTGAAAAAGATCACTTTCACTATCACCATATCTGCAAGATCAGGGCGTCCGATCACCCATATAAATCCACTTTCCTGTAATCCATTGTTCAGGGCGATATAGGTCGTTGCCAGATCTCCAAAGAAATAAAAGACAAAACCGAATATAAACAAAGCCAGGTTATCTCTATTAATATTCAATCCACATCAGCGTTGTTCAAGATTAAATCTTGGTTTTGATATAAGAGATGAAAACTGAAGATGAAAACTAATTTTAACTTTTATATATTATCAGTACAATAATTTAAATACATAGCAGCAGTATCGAGTTATTGTGAAAAAACTAATGTGTAAAAAAGGAATTGCAGCTATGAATTATCAGAAGGTATTGTATTCAATAATATTGGTATTTTTATTAACTTCCGTTGCTGGAGCAGAATCCGGTAAAGTGGTCATAAACGACACCCAGGAAAAAAATTATACTCATGTTTACACATTTGGGAACGGGAACGATTGGGCTACCGAATATAACGTATTATTCGATAAACTATATTTTGATACTTCATCCTGGGATCATCTGGC
>JBAQLI010000125.1:0-14144 GCA_049301735.1 Candidatus Methanoperedens sp. | reverse complement strand
GAGCTACAGATTCGGATTATTTCGGATCATGGAGTTTCAATCCCTTATGGGTTTTCCAATGCGCTGTGACTCATTTAGCGATGATGTGCCACATTCAACATAATCATGTTTCAATCCCTTATGGGTTTTCCAATGCGCTGTGACTATCGGAGTGAATCTTTCCCATTAGTTGGATCAAAAGTTTCAATCCCTTATGGGTTTTCCAATGCGCTGTGACCATACGGATAGTTCTCCTTACTTTTTACACAGAAGGGTTTCAATCCCTTATGGGTTTTCCAATGCGCTGTGACTTTGCCAGGATTCTGGAAGCTGTGATAGCAGCAATGGTTTCAATCCCTTATGGGTTTTCCAATGCGCTGTGACCGATGCATGAGGGGCTTTCATTGCTTCCTATCGGCAGTTTCAATCCCTTATGGGTTTTCCAATGCGCTGTGACTTGATGTTCATAGCCTGGAAAAATGGCAATACCCCCGTTTCAATCCCTTATGGGTTTTCCAATGCGCTGTGACTTTCGGGCTATAGGCGTTGCACGCCTCGCGCATGCTTGTTTCAATCCCTTATGGGTTTTCCAATGCGCTGTGACTCATGGCCATGTCGCTTATGGTTGTTGCTGCGGATTGTTTCAATCCCTTATGGGTTTTCCAATGCGCTGTGACCAAAGAATGCCTTGCTATCAGAGGGCGCACTATCCTGTTTCAATCCCTTATGGGTTTTCCAATGCGCTGTGACTCTTGGGGAGTTGCATATTGATCAACATATATTATACGTTTCAATCCCTTATGGGTTTTCCAATGCGCTGTGACTTCACTTCCATAAGCAACACCATTTTTATAAATCCGTTTCAATCCCTTATGGGTTTTCCAATGCGCTGTGACTATAGCTTTGATTTGGATACTTCAAGCATTTTAGCGTTTCAATCCCTTATGGGTTTTCCAATGCGCTGTGACTCGCTTGCATATATCGGAAAAGCTGACCCCACTTGGTTTCAATCCCTTATGGGTTTTCCAATGCGCTGTGACGAAAGAACAGGGTTTCAATATCACAGAGACACAAGGTTTCAATCCCTTATGGGTTTTCCAATGCGCTGTGACTATTCTTGGCGTTGGGGGCGTATGGATCAATCGATACGTTTCAATCCCTTATGGGTTTTCCAATGCGCTGTGACATAGGAGAACCATGCGGGCTATACAACGATCCAAATGTTTCAATCCCTTATGGGTTTTCCAATGCGCTGTGACTTAATTGGATTTGGATATGCACTTGCAAAAACAACAGTTTCAATCCCTTATGGGTTTTCCAATGCGCTGTGACTAAACTGAGGCGAAACTATGCCAACAATGGAAGAGTGTTTCAATCCCTTATGGGTTTTCCAATGCGCTGTGACATGCTACAGGATCAGCGTCATTCTTGCTCTTCAAGAGTTTCAATCCCTTATGGGTTTTCCAATGCGCTGTGACCTTTGTATCTCCTGAATACACATTGCAGGAGCAAATCTGTTTCAATCCCTTATGGGTTTTCCAATGCGCTGTGACCTGGTTTTTTGATTTCTTCTGCCATATTGGTATATTTGTTTCAATCCCTTATGGGTTTTCCAATGCGCTGTGACCTTCTTTGGTCTCGGGTCAAGAGTTCTTGCTTTTCGTTTCAATCCCTTATGGGTTTTCCAATGCGCTGTGACTTTTCATCCCGGAGCTTGATGTTGATATTAACTCAATGTTTCAATCCCTTATGGGTTTTCCAATGCGCTGTGACAAAGAAAGAGATAATGCAGCAAGGCTTAATGACCCTGGTTTCAATCCCTTATGGGTTTTCCAATGCGCTGTGACACTGGATGGATGAGAACGGACTATCTGAGGAAGAAGGTTTCAATCCCTTATGGGTTTTCCAATGCGCTGTGACATCCGATGGTTTAACAAACGCTCAGGCAGCCTTAGCGGTTTCAATCCCTTATGGGTTTTCCAATGCGCTGTGACGGAACCGGCACCGTAGGTGTAACATTACCACCTGAGCGTTTCAATCCCTTATGGGTTTTCCAATGCGCTGTGACTATGATTTGGTTCCGCAATGGTCAGTTATGTATAGGGTAGTTTCAATCCCTTATGGGTTTTCCAATGCGCTGTGACTTTATAGGAATTAAGAAATGAAACTTGCTCTATACCTGTTTCAATCCCTTATGGGTTTTCCAATGCGCTGTGACATTAAAAGTGGGATCGGTTACTATCTTAAAAGTAAGTTTCAATCCCTTATGGGTTTTCCAATGCGCTGTGACAAGGCAAAGTCCACAGGCGCTAAGCTCATGGATAAAGGTTTCAATCCCTTATGGGTTTTCCAATGCGCTGTGACTCAAAGGGAAAGACAACTGAAAAGACAACTTCAGTAAGTTTCAATCCCTTATGGGTTTTCCAATGCGCTGTGACATCCAGAGCTATAACACTTGTCAACCAGGCATACAAGTTTCAATCCCTTATGGGTTTTCCAATGCGCTGTGACTCTATAATATTACCCAATCCATCAAACCAACAATCATGTTTCAATCCCTTATGGGTTTTCCAATGCGCTGTGACGCATACTTCCGGGCTTTTCAAGCGTTTCAGTAATCTTGTTTCAATCCCTTATGGGTTTTCCAATGCGCTGTGACCAAGCGGCATTAAATTACTTGGTATTATTAGCTCATGGAGTTTCAATCCCTTATGGGTTTTCCAATGCGCTGTGACGATGTGTGTCAATAACTTTGATCTCGTCTTCATCCTTGTTTCAATCCCTTATGGGTTTTCCAATGCGCTGTGACTGTGCTGCAAGGCTATCCTTGAATGCCTGTTTATCTCGTTTCAATCCCTTATGGGTTTTCCAATGCGCTGTGACTTTAGCTTTAAAACCCATGCAAGCGTTATAATAAAGTTTCAATCCCTTATGGGTTTTCCAATGCGCTGTGACTTATACGGAATAAAGATAGGAAGCATACTTGAAATTGAGTTTCAATCCCTTATGGGTTTTCCAATGCGCTGTGACCCTCGCAGATAGACCCAGTATAACAGTTCCTGTAAAGTTTCAATCCCTTATGGGTTTTCCAATGCGCTGTGACATGTATTGCATTGTCTCAATTCCTCCTATTGTTGCTCAGTTTCAATCCCTTATGGGTTTTCCAATGCGCTGTGACATGTATGCCTCAATTGGCGTGAACAATTCCACACAGGGTTTCAATCCCTTATGGGTTTTCCAATGCGCTGTGACCGTTGGTGTTATTACTGCGCCTTCCGCATCTGCGTTTCAATCCCTTATGGGTTTTCCAATGCGCTGTGACTGGTTTGTTTTTCTCTCTCAATATCGGCTACGGTTCTGTTTCAATCCCTTATGGGTTTTCCAATGCGCTGTGACTCCATTAAGGAGTTTGATCGCCTTCCCCCCTTTGAAGTTTCAATCCCTTATGGGTTTTCCAATGCGCTGTGACTAGAGAAAGATAAGGGTGACTTACAGCTCATAGGGTCGTTTCAATCCCTTATGGGTTTTCCAATGCGCTGTGACATTAAGTGTTTGCACTTCACAACTTCCACTCCCTGGTTTCAATCCCTTATGGGTTTTCCAATGCGCTGTGACTCCTGCCATGCAGTCGTACGAACCACTCGGCATTACCGTTTCAATCCCTTATGGGTTTTCCAATGCGCTGTGACCTGCGCAGGTTAAAAGGTTCTGAAGTTCCCATACGCGGTTTCAATCCCTTATGGGTTTTCCAATGCGCTGTGACGGATGAGCTTGCGCCTATCCCTGCTTCCGATCCTGTGTTTCAATCCCTTATGGGTTTTCCAATGCGCTGTGACGCGGTAACGCTGCATGTATCCTTGATTTCTCGGCAAGTTTCAATCCCTTATGGGTTTTCCAATGCGCTGTGACCGGGTAATAGGGCATTGATAACGACAAGTTCAGCTTTGTTTCAATCCCTTATGGGTTTTCCAATGCGCTGTGACTGTAGAAGGCTAACCCCTCACTGCTGCCGTCATTGGTTGTTTCAATCCCTTATGGGTTTTCCAATGCGCTGTGACGGCATGGAATAAATGCTCCTTTTGCCTTATAATCCTTTGTAAATCCTCAGAATTATGCGGTCATTTCATGAACCTTTTGCATACCCGTTGTTTATATACGTTCAGGAAAAATGATCGAAAACAATATGAGCTTAGATCACATTTGATTTTTTCACTTGCGTCTGTTCGCCAAGTTCTGTGGTATTATTAATGCATCTTTCGCATAAAGAATATATCCTGATCTTATCGGTGCTTTCGATGATGCTTTTCAACCTGTCTTCCAGTTCAATTCTCTCAACACTGTCGATCTCAAGCTCAAAAACACTGTACTGCTTCCAGGCGCCAAACTCCTCAAGCGTCCTGAAGACATGCCTCCTGATACGGTCATCGCTGATATCGTAAGTAATAACAAGCCTCATTTGGGATACTCCAGAGGATGATATTCCTTTAGTTCACCTGTTATGGCTTTTCGCAATAAGATCGCCTGCATTCTTATGGCTTTCCTGCGATTGACCGTGTACTCAAACCTGGGATGGCTGAACTCTTCTTTCATGTATTCATCGTACTTTTCAAGGTATTTCCTGAAAGCATCTTTTATCAATCGATTATCCACGCCAAAATCCTCATGAGTAATCTCACCGCGGTTCACAAGACGCAGGACGAATGCATCCGCAAAGATCGCCCTGAATTCCTCCATCAGGTCAAGTGCAAGCGCCGGTCTTCCATGCCTGTCAGCATGCATTATCCCCAGATACGGATCAAGGTTGTACTGGCGCAACCCACTTTGCACTTCGTTCTTGATCATTGTATAGGTAAGCGACATGAGCGCATTGATATGATCTTCCGGCGGGCGTCTGGTTCGCTTTTCAAAAGTCCAGTCACCCACCAGGCACTCATTCAGAAGGGTGAAATAGATATCGGAAGCCTGCCCTTCAAAACCCATCAGATTATCTATGTTCTTGATATTCTTATCTTCGAGGATGCGCACTTCGATATCCTGAAGTTTATCCGTGGATTTCACACCTTTTCTTGAGAGAAGTATCCTGGAGTTGTGGATCTTTGCCTGGATGATCCTTTTTGCGATCTTTAGCTTCTCTGCATCGCTCTGAGCATACTGGCAGCGCCTTATTTCAGCGATGGTGTTCATCTCTGGCAAGAAACTGCCGCGGTAGGCGCCGTTCTCTGTGAAATAATTGAGCACGATGCCGTGTTCATTCGCACTTGCCACGAACGGTGTTGTGAAGTTAATGCCTCCAAAAACGTTGATGGTATCCACTTTACCAATGGGGAAGGAGGCGAGTTCTCCCTCGCCTTTTTTCGCAACAGTAATTCTTCCACCATCTATGCCTATGACGCTTCCCTGCGTGGTCACGAATATCACGCTGTCGTCGAATATGCCTTCGGTTTCTTTCATTTCATACACGCTCCAGTAATTTTGATTCAACAGGCAGGCAGTACTGCGAGGTACTGCAATTCTTGCATTTTTTCGGATTGTCAGTAAAATCGGGAATGGAATCAAGTGACATGCTTCTTATTTTTTCAACGGTTTCGATGACCTTTTCACGGTGCCATTCGGTTATTGTGATGGCGTAGCGCTCGTTAGTGCCGAAAAGGTAGATGTATCCAAGGCGCACAGGTTCTTCGAGATAGTCTTCGAGGAGCATGCAGTAGGCGGCGAGCTGGATCTCGTCGTTGTCGAAATAGGAATCACCGTGCTTTCGCTCGATTGGGGTCATGTCAGCTTTCCCCTCTATAATGTCGATCTTGCCATGCATGTGCATTTTTTCAGACTTCAGGTATATTTCCCGATACCAGCCGCCCCTCCTGCTCTGGTTCTTATGTTTTGAGCGCCCGTCTGCGAGATAGTAGTTCAATCCCTGTGTCTTGTAGAACATCAAGTAGTAGAGGCGGCGCGCGCAGTAGAGGTACTGGTTGAGGTCGGAGACGTTGACGAGGAGGAGGTCGTTATCAGTTATCATCCATAGCATCTTCTGATAGTGGTATGACCTTTTTATTCCAGAGAATTATCTCATCAGGCATCATTATGCGGTCGGGTTCGATTGAATGGTATAATGACCGAATACAAGCAAGGAGAAATCCTTGCTTTTTTTCAGGGAAAACATCAACTGCTTTTTTGGCGATAGTCTCTATTTTTTCATTAAATTGCTCTCTACGCTTTTGATAATCCATTAAATCTGGAAAATAGGGAAGTTTTATAGCACTTATGAACGGACCTGTTTCTTCACTTTCGATTTCTCTAATAATGAATCCTTCATTTGTTCTTTCCACAACCGCAGAAACTCGATTCAAAACTGAAAGAAGATCATACATTGTTTGACGTATTTCATGCCCCCGTGTGTAAATAACTGGAAATCTTAGAGATCTCCCGCGTAAACTTTTGCATGCATCTTTAATGTCGTCAATGAGCAGTTTTAACCTTTTCAAGTTCGGATTACTTAATCCATCGTTGTTGTATTTATTCAGTAAAATAAAAAAATTGAGCCATAACTTATAGCTATATCCGGTATCGACTGCAAAATATGCCCTGAGATCATCTTTTCGGCGTACATATTTCTCAATTGCGATTGCCTGTCTAAATGTGAATAATGTCCTCACACTTTTTGTTTGAATATTATATTCACCTGTGATATACGACATCTTCTCCAAAAATGTAGGATATGCTATGATTTCATCTGGAAATATTGGATTTGCTTCTTTTTTTGTATAAATATAACAATTGGCAGGTTCATGTCGAGCAGCACGACCAAAACGCTGGACAAATGAATCGCTACTGAAGCCATCTTCCATGAACAGCATTTTTATTGGGTAATCAAGTCCTACCTCGCTTTTATTGGTTGAGATTATAATAGGTTTTGTGAAATCCGGTGTATCCCCAATCTGATTTGTATCATAACCGTTATCTTTCTCAGCATACTCGTATATTTCAGGATATTCCTTGAATAAACGAGTAAAAAACAAATTGCTATCCTTCACAGTATCAAAAATGAATAGAATTTGTGGATTTCCTGGTTTTAGTTCTTCAATTACTTTATGAAGCACATCTGCAATATCTTTAATATTATCAAGGATTTTTCCTTGGTGAAATTCCACTTTCGTTTGATATCGAATAATTTCGCCTTCTTCCATAGAGCAAGGTGTGGCAAAGATATTCTCTATTATAGGCGCATGTCTGTCCTTTCCGGTTCTGACAAGATTGAGAAGTTCGATTATTTCTTTTTTTGGAGTCGCGCTACTCAAAATCACTTTACATAAACTCATATTCTGAAATAACGCAATCTGTGTAAGGATTCCGCTTAACTCAAACTCCCTGTATGCATGAAATTCATCATAGATAACATATTCAAACAGATGAAATGATTGTTCCAGATTCTCTTCGGGATTGACATACATACCCCCAATTATCGCTTGAAAAATATCTGGATTGGTTAATATAATATCATATCTCTTTATCAATCCATATAGTTCTTGGGCGCGCTCGTATCCTTTTTTTGAGAGAATTTTTGATGAAATATATATCGGATTGAAACCCTTATCTTTAAATCGTTTCATCTGGCTCTGGATTAGCGCATTAGTTGGATAGATGAGAAGTACCTTATTCCTCTGATGCAGCAAATATTCAAAACAGAGCGTTTTTCCAGCGCCGGTCGGAGCTATCAATTGGATAACATCAGCTTTATTATACTTAACGCAATCGATGAATTCTTTTTGGAAAAGACGCAATTTTCCCGAAGGAGTAAAATTATGTATATCTTCCATCACTGGAAGATGAACCTCCCCGACAATCACCATAAATATTCACCTTAATACTATTGGAATAATCAATTCATTGACAAATTTAATATCTACATCGAGAAAATGCTGTTTTCTGAAATCACTACCTCGTGCAAACTTTCCCGATATTTTAATTATTTCATGAAGAATTTTATCACTTATCCCATAAACTTCTTTCAGCATATACATATTCAGATGAACCTTTTCAGCATGTTTTGTTTTTTTCAATCTCAATTCCCCACTTCTGCGTATCCCTAAAGTCAAGAACATATCATCAGGCAGTGATTCTTTTGACCAGACTGTAAATTCAAATGTACTTCCAGGAGCAAGTCCTATATACCGTCTAACTTTGCTGATACCTACTGGAGAATCCATGCATCTTGGCTCTGATTTTTCAAACCTGCCCATATCTCCTTTTGGTTGAGATGTAACAGTAACTGTTAAACTTCGCTCGGATAGATATTCCGTGCTCTTGAAAGTCTCTTCTTTAAAACTGACATCTATTGGCTTCCCATCGCTTATGAATAAACCGATATCAGCAAGTTCTCTGTAATTATGATTAATTGCTTCTTCATCATCGAGCCTGTAATGTTTTTTCAATAATCCAAGAGTATATGCAAATGAATATGTAAGTGCTGTGCTTCCCAATATACGATCAGCACTTATCAGAACCCCTTCCGAACTTGAATAAAAAAGGGG
Source organism: Candidatus Methanoperedens sp. (assembly GCA_049301735.1). GTDB lineage: Archaea > Halobacteriota > Methanosarcinia > Methanosarcinales > Methanoperedenaceae > Methanoperedens. Next base: position 5,637 of record JBAQLI010000125.1, on the reverse strand, counting down.
TGAGTATAGGGTGGCGCAATATGTTGTTATCTCCACATTAATCACCTATAATATTCCTTATTCATCCGCAGTGATTTTATTCTGGTTTGAATCTGGTTTTGCTTTTTCAGTAGGCTTTTTATTAACGATATCAAGCCCCTGTTTTCGTAAAATTTCCAAACTATTCTTGAGAACTAAAGAATGTTCTATTTTTGAGCGATTCCCAACATCGATTGAATCCAAAATCCATTTTGGAAATTCATTGCCCTGAGCCAGTGAAAAATCTTTTGCATGATATATCATCCAATCAGCGCGTTTGTGGTTATTGATATAAGCTGAGATAGCTGTTTGAATAGCTGCTCGTGAAAATTCATCATTTGCATCTTTTATATAATCACATATAAGTTCCCCACAACTGAGGCTGCTATCACTTTCTGAAGTAATCAGACCAACTATTTCATTTTTCATGTTTCTGCCGGTACGGGTTTCTCGCGCGCCATATCGTCCCGTGTTAAGGATGTTGTGGATAAGATACAAAAACATCTCTCTTGTACCAGCTTCAAGTGTTATGAAATGCACAAAGTGAGTTCTTGGTTGCACTTTTACCGGATTGAAAAGCGCTTCTGACTGACCGCCTGCTTCATCTCGCATCGTTCCACTTTCATAGAGAGCATTATGTGTTTCCTTATTCATCAGGTCATAAGGTTCTAAACTGTATGTGTATCCCTCGATCACACGGCTTTTTTGAGAGAACGTGGCGCCTGAAACTGTGCCAGCAAGACCATATGTTAGTAGATCGGCTGTCTGGGATTTCGGTAAGCTTGGAATTGGTTCATTATATGTATATTCCGCTGAGATTATAGTTTCTTTTTTCTCATCAAGCTCTCGGCAAAGGTTCAATCCAGTTAATCTCTCCTTGCTCACAAACTTCTCTCCATTTACCTGCGCATGGATGGTTCCATTGAATTCCTGTGTTTCAGCGCGTTCAGAATCCGTGCTTCTAAAGAGAATAGGGTCAGTAACAGTTCTTAAAACCACTAATGTCACTGTTGGTCTTGCTCGTCTATATATTTCATACTTTTCAGCAAAACCATCATCTGGTATGCTTTTTTTAAGTTCATTCCAATCCATTATTAATCACCTCATGTTTTAATAGCTAAAATATATTCAAATTCATACAAATCAGTCAATGGATTTCCCCATTGCGATATCTTCTTAACATTCCAGAGTCCGTGCTTTTTAAGATAAAATACAATGCTCTGAGAGTAGTCAAGACAATCCGCGGGAATATCTTTTCCTTTTTTAGGAGAATATTGCTCCCTTTCAACATCTTTCATGACTTCTGCTGCTGCAAATCGTATGGCTTCCTCTTCGGAATATTTCTGTGCCATAGATGACATCAGTGAATCAAGTGCTGTTCTGAATATTTTGACACGTTTATAGGAACTGTTACCAAAGTGTTTTCCAAAAAGTATTTCACCTTTTTTGGCTATTTCTTTCATTTCCAAATTCTCATCTCCTAATAATTTTTTCAAATTATATCCATTTTTATTTACCCATAGTGCGAAATTCTCAACGTTACTTTTCACAAAAGGAACTACATTTATTGGAATAAATTGTTGAACACGATGTAATCCTTTCAATCCATCGAGTTGATTGATAAATTCTAATTGTTTCATTTTCAATCCTGCATCTTTAAAATTATTGATACGGTCAATTCCAATATTTTTTTCAAGTGTTGTTGGTTTTTCATTGTAAAAAACAGGATCATACGTTCTCATCAGAGTGTATGGACTGGATGAAATGCATTTACACCCACAATTAAGACAAGCTTTTATGGCAGTATGAATCGCCCTTGCCCTCCTTGTACTTATACTTGAATTATCTTTTTTTGAACGAATAGCCATTGGCTCGATGTGGAATGGCGTATCAAAATCTCCAAGTGTAAAGTCTAAACCTAATTTTTCTGTTTTTGTTCCTTGCACATCAAAATCAACTTTGCTCATTTGTTCGTGGAATGGATCAACATTTATAAAGATCGAATCAAAATAGAAATAGAAAAAAATCAAATTGTCGATTTCTCTAAAATCTCTAACTTTTATAATATCATTGATTAATTGAAATTCTATCTGACAGGCTTCACAATAACGCTTATATTGATCATCAAGTGAAGCGCGTTTTGTGAAACCACCTGATTGTAGAAAATGTTTTCCGGGTTTATAATCCACATCAGCGACTGCACCACACATGAAGCAAATATTTTTTTTACCTTCTGGAAAAGTTTCATCCACAATCCCTTTCGATGTTTCTTCGTTATATGTGCAGATTACCTGGATTATTGAATCTAATAAAGAAGATTCGGATTCTAATTTAGATAAGATGGCATTTTTCACAGGATCATGCAATAACTTGAGAGGTTCAATGTAATTATTATTATTTTGCACAAGTTCGTGAACAGTGTATGGCTTGCATTTTTGCCCACCAACATCCTCTTTATCTGCAAAATTCTGACGAATTTGTCCAATTTTATGCAATATTTCTTTTAAATTATCATCGTTAATGAATTTTTCCAAATCAGGAAACTCTGTCCAGTCAGATCCTTTTTTATCAGTATATATAAAATATGCGATGCTTGCGAGGGATTCTTGAATTATTGTGTCTTCTGGATATATTGTTTTTCCAAGGACTGTTAATAAACCGGATTCTGTTTTCTTACGTACAGATTCAACATAAAAATCGAAGCGTTCATTCTTATTAAGCGGAACCGCGAGAAGGGGTGCTAAATCAAATTTTCTATCGGTAAAATCAGGTTTAGCATGCATTCTTTCAATAAGTTCTGTACTTATCAACAATTTTAATTTTGATATATCAATATTAATTTTATTTTTTGATAAATATAGTATGCCTTGGGGAGATATTAATAGAGGAATACTGCCCGATTTTACCAAAAACTTCTTAGCACTACGATATACAATTTGAGATAAAAGTTGCTGCGGCATTTCAGGCAGCAATAGAAGATGAACATCATGACCTTCATTTTTTAATTTTTTATGAATTTCCTGTAAAGGATAATCTGATTTGCTTAAACTTGAAACTTTATCACCTATTTTTATATAAGGCATAAGTTTGGCATATTTAGGTCTTGAAAATCTTGTTTCATGCTGCGCATCGTCTGATTCTTGAGCATGCTGGACAAGAAATATGATCTCTTCAAGTTCGTTCTTCCATTCAGGAAAATAAGTTTTTAGATTAAAAGGGTCTGTTATAAAATAATCCTGGATTAATGCGCTATAATTTCCTGAAAAATCAGCATTCTTGGTTTCATTATAAAACTTGTTGATATCATGTAGCGTCAGCGCCGTACATAGTAATTTAATTTCATGAGTTTGTGGAAGTGCCTGTCCGGTCGAATAGCGGTCATGGATGTAAAGAATTGAACCTGTAAAAACTGCTGTAATGGTGTGTGCTGGAAAACTCAGTGCTCGCTTATACTTTGCATCAAATTGAGCGGAATTCCTGAATAACGGCGAAACAACAGTTGAGACATAATCTAGGAGATATTTTTTAATAGTTGTATATTCATCATCTTTTTCATTAATTATCTCTGTCAAATTCTCTTCTGAGAATTTTTCTAATGGATCTTCTATATTATTCATCTCTCCGCCTCCTCCACCCTCACTTCCACCCACCCGCACCCGCGGCTCACACTGCTCCCCACTCCGCTGAATTCCGCGAACTGCGCCAGGATGAGCACCGCATTCTTGACTGATATTGGCGCATCCTTCGTGAACCAGTATGTGCAGCAACATGTGAAGCCCTGCTTGAATATCGGGCGCGCATGACCTTTGTTTTTGTCAAATACGGTGTTCACCATTACAGAATGAGTTCTATATGACTGTGCATCCGGTTTTTCCATAATATACCTCTCAATATCATCATCCAGAAGTGCAAGCTTCATTTCTTCGGGGCATACGCTGTTCCATTTTGACTGGAGAGACCGCAAAACTGCAAGCCTGTGAGGGAACATTTCCGTCACATCGCTGTTCCTGTACTGGATGCATGTTGGGCTTTTGAAATCAAAAACAAGTTTCGGGCGCGCATATCTGGATGCACTGGCCAATATCTCTTCAAAGGTCTTTGTTGAGCTTGAAAAATCTTCTACAATGAGTTCTCCGCCGTCAAGATCAAGGTTCTTTCTATCGAAAATGAGAGGTTTTACCATTGCCTGGAATATCTGAGTCTCAGCGGGATCGGTCACGCCGATATGGAACATATATCTTTCACCTGGTGCAACTCTCTTGAAGTTTGAGCGGTCGCTCCTGAAGAACCTTCCTTTGAGACAACTAAGATGGATCGAACTTCGCGTAGAGTCGTGTACAAGGCTGCTTGCTTCATTGTCTGCGTCTTTCATGCATGAAAGAAGAGATGAGTATAGCCTGTATCCTTCGCTTGTCGGTATATCGAATTCGCATGAAGGTCTTATGATGATCTTTATTTGCTGAACCATAACACTTTCATTATTATGGAACAGCTTGTTTATAAAGTTTTTCAATTTATGAAATTATTTCATTTTTCTGCAATTATGATTTATAAGTTGCAAAAATATGCAGCATAAACTTTAATGTGCAGTAAATTCATAATCCAATTAATGAAAACTTATATATCAACGATCGGATTTGATATTTCCCAGATCATTTCTCTGATAGTCAAATATGGTATAGAGAAAGGTGACCGCTTCGTGCTCATACGACCTGAAGAAGAGAATGACCCAAGGGCTGAAAATACGCTGAATGAGATTCAGAAATTCACAAATCAGATACACCATGAGATCAAAATCGAGGTATTCCATGTTCCGCATAAGGATTTTGAAGGGTGTGTGATAAAATTGATGAATCTGATTAGTTCCCAGGAAGGCGAGATCATAGCCAACATATCGGGCGGTCCGCGCGAGGTTCTCATTCCCTTTGTAGTTGCTTGCCTTGTAAATTCTTATAAAATAAAGAAGACGGTCTCTTTCAGCGATATGGATAGAATGGCTCGTGAGATATCGCTTCCACGAATAACCAGTTTATTGGATGAAAAAACAAAGCGCATATTGTCAGATATATCAGAACATCAGCCCACAACGATCACTGAGATAGCAAAAAGGACAAACCTCTCGGAGAGCACAATCTCACGATTCATAACAAGACTTGCAGATATGAATGCTGTTCTGATCGTGCAGAAAGGCAAGATAAAAGAGATTACCGTATCATTTACAGGTAATGTTTTATTGAGAAGTAGCTGATGTAGTGGGTTTGCGTATTGAGCAACATAGATTTGGATAGTTTTTATGCTGCTTCTCAATTGCTTGTTTCCATTCATCCAAGGAGCTAAACCTGATTTCGGCCAATACTTTAATAAAAGAGAGTCATCCTGTATCCCACATTCCGTACCCTTTACTTTTATAAATTTTAATTTAAGTATACAGCCGTAGCATTTTGGAAACTTTTTATTATCTTCTGGTTTGAGAAACCACAGAGAGCACAGAGTACACAGAGAAAAGCGCCAAAGCTCTGTGCTCTCTGTGTACTGGTATGAAAAAAAAGAACAGCTTCAACCGGTAAAAACGATAAAACAATGCAATATTTTTAATATAGATTTATCAACTTTTTAACT
>JBAQLI010000124.1:0-2894 GCA_049301735.1 Candidatus Methanoperedens sp. | reverse complement strand
TCGTAGTACTCAGGGAGCGGTTTCTTTTTGCCGTATCAGGGGTGACATTTCCACTGTGAAAAAGAACAAACTTTCTGTTATCGATGCTATTATTGATGTTTTTAGCGGAAAAGCATTTATTCCGAATATAGCAGAATAAAAAATGAAGTCAATTTTTTATAATGAACTGATTATGTTATGGGATATTTGGGAGGGGATCTGAATAGTCACAAAAAATTTAGAGATTATAAGAAAGACGGAGCCAATTGGATAACGCTTGCAACAGGTGAGTTTTACCCAGACATTCTTGTAGACGCTTGCCAACTTTATAGACCTGTGCTTGAAATATTTGGACAACTTTTAAAGTCATCCGAAAGTTCTCAAAGACTATTTCTTGAGACAACTGAAGTTAAGCAACCTTGGATGAGAATTCAATTGGCTAGAGTATTTAAATAGTATGTAAGCCCAAACACCCCCGTTGAAATGCTTAAGAAAAAATGTAGCGCTCAATGGATTTGTGATGAATTTGGAAAAGGATTTAGACCAATATCAGAAGTCCAAAAAGCATTCTACTCTAGACCTATGCCTGATGAAGCATTATGTGCGATTCTTTGGGAGTATAAGGACAGAGGTAAGAAAGGCTATGATATGACAGAAAGAATGTTTGAATTATTAAGAATGAAGTTTCCTGATTATGAATTGGAAGGTCCGGAAAGAGCCGGAAGAGATATTCTTTTAGGAGAAGTCTTTCCCGATTATCCTAAACCAGACAGACCTGCCGACTTTGTAATAAAAAAGGATGGAGTTATACTGGCTGTAGGTTTTGCTAGATATGATTCTGATAGAGGTGGTGCCCAAGAAGATGATAGAACTGGAGGATACCATAATGCATCAAGAGAAGTTTTGGAATATGCAAGGGGAAAAGAACTCAGAACTAAGGTCATTTTTGTTAATGATGGTCCGGGTTTATTGCTTGGCTCAATGTGGGATGACTACAGTTATCTTGAAGAAGTATCTGATGATATATTAGTGGTAACTTTAAGAATGATAGTAGATAGGATTAATGAAGATTGGTTAAATCACTAAGAATATGGCAACTGGCGTAACATCAAATAATTGGAAAGAAGATGCTCATATAATAACTGATGAGGTCTTTATAGGCGACTATAAATACGAACTGAAATATGTGGGTAAGTCCGATGAAAAAGAGATATTAGAATTAAAACCTAAAAACAAATATGACTTAATAATAGGTGGTAAAAAAGACAATCATTTGTATTTTGGCGACAATTTAGATGTAATGAGTTTTCTTATACATCAAAAAAAACTTAAAGGAAAAGTTAAATTAGTATATATAGACCCACCCTATGGAACAAATAGTATTTTTCAATCACGGCATCAAAAAGATTCATATAAGGATGATTTAGTTGGTAGTCATTTTATAGAATTCATTAGACGAAGATTAATATTAATTCGTGAGCTTTTAACCGAAGACGGTTCGATTTATTTACATCTTGATGGAAATATGACTTTCCAAATTAAGGTAATAATGGATGAAATATTTGGAGCAAATAACTTTAGGGGATTCATCACAAGAAAAAAATGCAGTAATAAAAATTCAACAAGAAAAACTTATGGGAATATTTCTGATTATATTATTTTTTATTCTAAAAGCGAAAATTATATATGGCATAGAGCAACTGATGCTTGGACAGATGAAAAAATATTAAAAGAATATCCTTGCATTGATGAGAAAAGTGGTCGTAGATTTAAGAAAGTTCCAATACATGCTCCCGGGATAAGAAATGGAGAGACAGGAAAAGAATGGAGAGGAATGTTGCCACCACACGGTAAACATTGGCAATATACACCTGAAAAACTTGACGAATTTGATGCTAAAGGAGAAATTTATTGGTCTTCGACTGGAAATCCAAGAAGGAAAGTTTTTTTAGATAAAGACAAAGGTATACCTGTTCAAGATATCTGGCTAGACGTTCAAGACTCATTAAACCAAAGTATAAAAATTACTGGTTATCCAACCGAAAAAAATCCTTATCTATTGGAAAGAATTATTAAGGCATCCTCAAACGAAGGTGATATTGTATTAGATTGTTTTGCTGGCTCTGGAACGACTTTAGATTTAGCAGAACAGTTTAGAAGAAAGTGGATAGGAATAGACAATAGTTCTGAAGCTATTCAAAATATTTTTAAACGTTTCTATGCTGGCTTGGAGGAAATGGGGGACTACGTAAATAAGAATAATGTTCATAGTTCTTTAATTTATAATCAATCAACACTTTTTGAGCCTCAAACAAAATATAACTCGAATCTCAAAGAAAGAAAAAACTTCAATTTTTATGCCGACCGCCGTTTTAAGGATATTATTCTCGAAATAATTGACGACCATCTTGACAAAGAAAGTAACTGTGCAGGTAGGCTGATAACATCTGACGATATCGAAAGCAAAATCAGTCACACTTGATGAAGATATTATTGTATCTTTCGTTGCTGTTCTGGAATTTGGGATAATGGTTTGCTTTCCTGCGCGCCTCCCCTGGCTGGATTCCCCGCCGCGTCATGATGCTGCGGACATGACCCAGGGGCAGCTATGGGGGCATAAGGAGCGCGCCGCCTCTGAAATTCATGAAAGCTGCATCGGAAACGTAGCCGCGCGCCGAAAAATATATTAAAATGTATATAAATATTTTGTGATTTTCACTGCAAAGGCGATACTATCTGAAAAATTCAGAAAAAAGAAATAGCTGCATAGTTTTTTAACCACTGAGTACTCAGAGAGCACAGAGCGATGCCGTTTTTCTGTCGAGTAGAGCCCATAGCGCACCTTTTGTTGAGGTAATAGCCCCAAGGTTACTATAAGCCCCCTCACAGAACCGGACATGAAGATTTCCCTCATC
>JBAQLI010000123.1:0-21898 GCA_049301735.1 Candidatus Methanoperedens sp. | reverse complement strand
TGAAATTGTGGTAAATTGTGCTGATAAAATATCATTTTTGAGTGGAAATGAAGGTGGGATTGATTTGTTCAACTCGAATTGAAAATAAAGTCATTTTTTCATTGAAGTGGGATTTGGGACAGCCTGTATTGGAAAGATTAAATATCTTGACAATATTAAAAAAGCGTAACCTAATGCACCCGACAAGAATAGAGTCTCTGCGCCTTTAATGTGATTCCATATTTCTTTAATATTCCAAGAATGAAAAAGAATTATCAAATAAGTTATAACCGTCCAAAAGAAAAACCATGGATCATTTAATGTATTTTCGAAATTAGGTTCTAACATTAGTAGTATCTAATTAAAGTTTATCTATATATATGCTTATATTGATATAATTTTCTTATTCCTTCAGATTGATTGACAAGCTAACCAAAACTGGTATTAGAATATTAGGCACGTTTGATATCCGAATAACATGATCACTGCGCCGAGGACGGGATTCGAACCCGCGACGTTCTGGTGTGATCGACCAGATTATCAGTCTGGCGCCTTACCTGGCTAGACTACCTCGGCATGATTCCTACTATGCATTTAGACCATTTGAACGATTGCCTAGCGGTGTGAAAGTATTATTTTAGAACATTCAAGAATTTCAAGCAATATATTTAAATAACTCGCGATACAATAATAAACTTAGTGTGATCGATCAGATATCAGTCTGTTACCAGACTGCCGGGGCGCACGCTTGATGCTTGCGCCCTTCTGTTTTTTTGACAATCTATTCGCTCTGGATTTTCGCTGCCTGCAGCGTATGCTCCATAAGTATGGCTATCGTCATGGGACCCACGCCTCCAGGAACAGGCGAGATTAATTTTACCTTTGGCAAAACATCTTCAAAATCCACATCCCCATAGACCTTTTCATCCTGCCAGGTTATACCGACATCAAAAACTATCGCCCCTTCCTTGACCATATCAGCTTTGACCAGTCCCCGCACACCGGTTGCCACAATAAGTATATCGGCTTTTTGGGTCTGGCTCTTAAGATCCTTTGAAAAAACATGACATATCTTCACAGTCGCATTGCGGTTTAAAAGCATGATGGCGGCAGGCTTTCCCACAACATTGCTGTGCCCGACAACAACAACTTCCATTCCTTTCGGGTCGATATTATGTTCAGAAAGTGCCCTTATTATCCCTTTAGGAGTACAGGGAACAAAACCTTCGCTTCCGATTAGCATTTTACCCATATTGAGAGGATTGAAACCATCTACATCCTTAATCGGTGCTATTTTCATCATCACAGCACGTTCATCGATATGTTTGGGTAAAGGCAGCTGTACGAGTATGCCGTGTATCTCCGGGCGCCTGTTCAAGGTGTCTATAAGCCCGATTATCTCTTCCTGTTTTGTTTCCTGGGGAAATTTGTGGTCTTCTGATATGATACCAACGCGTTTTGCAGCCCAGTGTTTAAGTTTCACATACAGTTTTGATGGGGGATGTTCTCCTACAAGAATTGTGGCAAGAGCCGGCTTTACGCCATGTTCTTTTACAAATACCTCAACTTCGTTCTTTACTTTAGCTTCAATATCCTGTGCTATTTTTCTCCCATCTATTACTCTGGGATCTGTAACCTCGGGAAGCGGCTCCATAAGTTACCTCACTCGTATGGGATCGGGAACTGGTTGCAAAGCTCAAGAATGGTTCTCCTTACTTCCTTGATCTTATTTGCATCATTAATGTTCCGGATGACCTCGTCGATCGCCTCTGCAATAATTATCATTTCCTTTTCCTTCATTCCCCGTGTAGTTGCAGCCGGCGTGCCTATCCGGATACCGCTTGTAATGAAGGGGCTTTTTGTCTCAAAAGGAATAGTATTCTTGTTAAGGATTATCCCGGCTTCCTGAAGTTTTGCTTCAGCTTCCTTGCCGGTTATGCCAATGGGATTCAAGTCAACAAGCATAAGATGGTTATCCGTGCCGCCCGATACAAGTTCATTACCTCGCATTATCAATTCACCTGCAACTTTTTTTGCATTTTTCACGATTTGCTTCTGGTAGTCATTGAATTCCTTACTCATCGCTTCTTTAAATGCCACTGCTTTTGCTGCTATTACATGCATAAGAGGTCCACCCTGGATCCCCGGGAAAACCGTCTTATCTATATCTTTTGCATATTCTTCCCTGCACATTATCATGCCGCCGCGCGGTCCCCGCAAGGTCTTATGCGTTGTCGTGGTAACAAAATCCGAATATGGCACAGGGTCACAGTGTACTCCTGCAACAACTAATCCTGCAATATGCGCGATATCCGAAAGCAACATCGCTCCTGCCTCATCCGCAATTTCCCTGAATCTTTTGAAATCAAGTTCACGTGGATATGCACTTGCTCCTGCAACTATGATCTTTGGTTTGTGTTCCTTTGCGATCTTTGATAATTCATCATAATCTATCGCTTTTGTCTCCCTTGAAACACCATACGGGACTATCTTAAATAATTTTCCTGAAAAATTCACAGGACTGCCATGCGAAAGATGACCACCGTGCGACAGATCCATGCTCATTATCGTATCCCCGTATTTGAGCATAGCAAAATAAACTGCCATATTCGCCTGCGACCCTGAATGCGGCTGTACATTGATATGTTCTGCCCTGAATAGTTTCTTTGCCCTGTCTATTGCAAGGTTTTCTGCGGCATCTACAAACTCGCAGCCCCCGTAATATCTCTTACCCGGGTATCCTTCAGCATATTTATTTGTCATTACAGAGCCTTGCGCCTGCAAGACTGCGCGGCTTGCATAGTTCTCAGAGGCTATCAGGTTGAGTTTGGTTCTTTGCCTTTCAATTTCATGTCTCATTACTTCATAAATTTCAGGATCTATTGTTTTTAACGGCATAATAATTCCTCTTAAGTTGTTCTGTTATCATATGATCTATCGTATGATTTATCGTATGATTTATTTTATGATTTTCACTTTCCGTCCTTCAAGACGCAGTCTATTTTCGACGAATAATTTAACCGCTTCGGGATAAATCTTGTGCTCCTGCTCAAGTATCCTTTCCGCAAGAGTCTGATCTGTGTCGTCTTCTTTCACTTCTACGCATCTTTGCAGTATTATGGGTCCGCAGTCAAGTTCTTCATCCACAAAATGAACTGTGCATCCCGCAACTTTTACACCATACCTGAATGCCTGTTCCTGTGCATGAAGGCCGGGAAAAGCAGGAAGTAGCGCAGGATGGATGTTGAGTATGCGGTTCTTATATGCGGTAAGCAGTGTCTTTCCGAGAATTTTCATGTATCCTGCAAGAAGTATAAGTTGAACATTATTGTTTTTAAAAACTCTCAGGATCTCTTCCTCGTATAAGTCCTTTGATCCAAATCCCTTCGGATCTACATGAAAAGAATTTATTCCGTGTTTCCTGGCGCGTTCCAGTGCGTAAGCATCTCCAATATCGCTTACCACAACACATATTTGAGCTTTCAGATAGCCATTTTCAATACTATCTATGATAGCCTGGAGGTTTGAACCTCTTCCTGACGCAAGCACTGCTATTTTGGTCACAAGATGCCCTAATACCTTCAGGAATATAATAGGTTTTGGTTTATTTACGTTTATAAAATTCTGTTAATAAATCGTTGGTACAGCTGATTTGCGCTTTTGCCATTCCCACAGGGCAATCCGGTTGATGTTTGTCGCCACAATGTAAGCAACCTTTTTCGACAGCGCGTAGATAATCTATTTTAGATGTAAATAATTCGGTCAAACTGTTCACCTCTTTCTTATGATAACGCCTGTAAAAATAAATGTTCTGTTTTGTATGATTTTGGGATTATCGTAAAAAACCCGTAAAGTTTTAATATATCCTGTTATTATTAAGTTAAAATGGAATATGGCTTCAGAATTAAAAATCAAGTGCGATGACGAATATTCATTGTCTGCGATCAATACAAAGAATGAAGTGATCAATGTTGTTGTTCGTAAATGCCGTCATTGTAATGAAATAGTCCCGATAGTTGGAATATGTTCGGATTGCAACACAGAATATGAACACAAAAATACCGTGGAGAACCCGGAAACAGGTTTTATCCATTTTATATATGAATGTTCAGGTTGTCCTCCGGCAAAAAGGAAAGCCCAGAAAATTATTAAAATAAATGATGGGAACAACAGACAGTCAAGTGACGATCTGATAAAGAATTTCCTTTAATCAACAAAAATCGTTTTTCCAGAATGCGGAATCAGATTTAATTCCTCCGCTGTTTTCATCAATTTTTCAACTGCGTCGATACCGTCCCCTAAATCCCTCGTATAATCATTTACATATAGCCCGATGTGTTGTTCAATCACATCGTCATCAAGCTCCTGGGCATTCTTTTTGATATATTCCCTTGTGTCATCAGAATGCCCGAATGCATATTCCAGACTCTGCCTGATGAGCCCATCGATTTTATCGATCACGGTTGCTCCCAGGTCTCTTCTTGCAAGAATTCCTCCTAGCGGGATCGGTAAACCGGTTTCATTTTCCCACCATTCTCCCAGGTCCATTACCTTTACAAGACCATATTGTGGATAAGTAAAACGGCTCTCATGGATGATCAAGCCTGCATCCACAGTGCCAAGGCTAACGGCATTCATGATCCTGTCAAAAGGCATCTCAACAATATTTTTCGCACTGGGTGCAAACAACTGCAGTAGCAGATAAGCAGTTGTCATCTTTCCCGGAATGGCAATTTTTTTCGAACCAAGTTCCTTTTGATCTATTTTTTTCCTGGCTACTATCAGTGGCCCACAACCTCGACCGAGAGCGCTTCCCGAATGCAGGAGACAATAATCGTCCCTTAAAAAACCAAATCCATGGAATGAGGCCTTTGTTACATCAAAAACTTTTTGCAAAGCCAGACGATTCAGGGTTTCCACATCTTTTAAAGTCTCCCTGAATTCAAGATCGGAAGATAGTTTATTATGGGTCAGGGCATAGAAAATAAATGTGTCATTGGGGCATGGTGAATAACCTATAGAAATTTTCATTCCAGCCTTCTGACCAGTTCACTGACCGCCTTATTACAATTCGATACCGCAACAGGTATATTCCATTTTTTCATATCCCTGTCCTCAATGATATTGCTTATTCCCCTGATCTCGATCACCGGGATACTGTACATGGAACAAATATGGGCTACAGCTGCACCTTCCATGTTTTCACATAAGCCATTAAAACGCTTTTGCATGATATCACCGCTAATGCGTGTTCTGGAACACTGGGATACTGTTATGAAATGACCTGAATGTGTGTTCAATCCAATGTCTTTTGAAGCATTTATTGCAAGCTGCAATAACTTCCGGTCCATCGGGAAAGTATTGAAATATTCGATCTTATTTTTCACAAGTGTAAAACCTGTGAAATCCATAGGTTTCCATCCCTCGCCGGTCATTACTCCTTCCTCTCCGTAATTCTCACTCTCTGCAACCACAACATCTCCGATAGCTGCATCCGAATACGCGCCAGCAATACCGAAAAGTAGCAGGAAATCTATTTCGTTGTTTTCAAGGATAAGGGTTGTAGAGTGCGCCGCATTCACCTTGCCTACGCCGCAATGGGAAAAAATAACATGATGCCTGTGTAAATAACCCTTCGTAATAACTCCCTGTTCTTCATAAGGCGAAGGTTTGATCTGGCACCTTAAACCTGCTGATTCTAAAGGAGTAGGTGCGATAAGCCCGATGTTTGCCATATAGAAGTCATATTTGTTTAATGGGATATAGCTTTTATATTGAGGGAAGTTGCAACATGGAGGGTGGATGAAGAGGCGTTATTGTGCAACTTCCTCACAATTACATAATATGCCCATACCAATATATAAACATTGTGCAAAAAAACAACATTTGCATATACATTTTTTAGTTGCTTTTCGTAATACATTGATTAGGTATATATATATGCTTGCACAGTATACTGTAATGTGCAAAGGTTGCTCATCACGTTCCAAATTCTGCGACTTGCATTTGTGCACTGGAGATAAAATGAATTCAAATATGGAAATACACTCAAATGATAATATGAAGGTCTTTGAGAAAAGGCTTCAGTCACTCGAACGCAGGGTAGGAGAGATTGAATCGCGTCTTCACCCGGTTGTAGAAGACCAGATTGCTTTATACCTCACAATTCCTGACAGTTTAAGAAAATCACTTTTTGCAGTATCAGAATTATCAAAAGCCACTGCGGACGAAGTGTGCATTCGAACAGGCCGTCACAGGTCAATTGAGAACAAATACCTCAATGAACTTGTCAGGGCGGGCTGGCTAAAACGAGAACGGGTCGGAAAAAAAGTATACTACTTATCACGAAAAAAGAAAGAAGAAGACTCCCCTGAAGTGATTAGATCAATAGATGAACTGGATAAAAAACTTGAAGAGATATTGGGTTAAGATATTATGCATAGAATTATTTATTTAAGGTGCAAGAAATGTGGATAAGCTTTCATTCTTATAAGGGCGGGACAGGCAAGACGAATATATCAGGGAACCTTGCCTGCTATCTCGTCAGCAAGGGTTATAAAGTCGGACTGGTAGACACTGATTTTTCAGGCCCAGGCATTCATGCACTTTTTAGCCTGAAGACCAAAAAGACATTAGTAGATTACGTCCAGAACAAGGCAGCACTTGAAGATATCGTACACAAGAGAGGTGAGGGGGAGCTTTATATTATCCCATCATATGCAACTGAGGAGGATATTGTGAGCTTCTCAAAAGACCCTGCCCAGGCAAAAGAAAAGCTTCAGGCGTTACTGCGGGATTTCCAAACCAGATATAATCCCGACCATATCATATTTGATTGCAGTCCCGGGCTTAACAGGTCAAGCCTCCTTATCATGGGTACAACAGAAATCAGCATTGTAGTATGTACACTGGATAAACAGGATATTCGGGGAACTTATGTTATTTCCGGTGTGGCCCAGCGTTTGAAATCCAGGCCACGGATCCTGTTCAACAAGCTTCCTAAAAATAAATATGAAGCCTCAAAAAAAACACTTGAAGAACTGAGCCGAAAATTAGGTCTTGAGCCTATCGGAGTTATCCTGTATGACGAAGCAATGGCAGGCGCCTGGTCAAGAAAGATCATGGTACATGCTTATCCTAATTCGGAATACAGTAAACAGATCGCACAACTCTGGGAACGGATCAATCAATCAATTGGTTCCCCATAAAGATGCGCTTTCTCCTCTACTTCAAGCTCCAGTTTTTTCTTTTCTTCAGAGGTCAGGCTGAATAATTCCTGTAGATCTTTATCTGCATTAACGCTACCAAGGATAAGCTCACTGCCAGTGAAGCAAAACGGAATGCTCAGTTCTTTGCTTCCCACCTGTGCATGAATTTCGTTTTGTTCAACCCTGATGATAACATCGATAAGTCCAAGAAGTTCAGATTCAACGCTTCCCGGTAATGCTTTATTTGCCAGCATTGTCACAAAACCCCCTCCTTCGGTCCGTATTCTTGTATCCAGGTATTTCAGGGGACGCACAATAACATCCAGACGATCAAGCAACGCCATCATGCCAATGTTGTCAAGCATAACCAGAGATGTAGGATATTTTTTCAGCAATTTAACTACTTCCATGATTATACATGTGTAGTCCATGGGATTGCACCGGGAGGTCTGATGCGCAATTGTTTTGTCTCCGATGATAGTGGCATCAACAAACCATAAATTCTCAATCGATCCTGCCAGAGGCAGCTCATAAGAGGAGAACTTGGAAAATATTGTATTTGGTGTGTCCCTCAGGCATACCCATATAACGTTTTTTTTCGCACTGACAGTTTCATACAATATATGGTACACAATACGCTCAGTGGGCGTCTCTGTAGAGCCCATAAAAACACTGCTCCTGCCGTATAGGGCAGTTCTCAATTCAGCAGTAATATCCTTCATAATAAATATGTTTTAGCACATGAATAGCATTAAACATTACTATTATTGAACATTACTATTTTACTATTATTACTAATCGTGATAAAAAATAAGATGTGACTAACTCTAAAACCATTTCTTTATATTTGCGTTCTTAAAATTCACAGTCATGCCATCTCGGGCGGCAATGACCTCCACACCGGTTTTTTCTGATATGAGCTTTGCCTGGTGCTCCGGGGATGATTTCAGAACCTGTAAACCGAAATGGGTCAATATGGCCTTTTTCGGTCTTATCTTGCCGATCAACTCTGCTGCCTCATCCATATTCATGTGACGGATCCTTTTATCGGTCTTCATCCGCACAACATTAAGTATCAGGTAATCGATACCCTCATAAGCATTTATCAGTCCTGGAAAATATTCGGTATCGGGAATATATCCCAGGCGCCCTGATCTGAATGTGTAAATAACCCCGTAAGTTTCCACAGGATGCATATTTTCGATAGGGAACTTCATTCTGATATCCTTAATAATTATTTCCATTCCTTTTTTAATTTCATTTATTTCAACAAACGGCCTCACATATTGGAGTATAACCGGGTCAGAATTAAAGCAATCAGAAGGTGCGATCAAGTGTCCTCTTGGAGTAAATCCTCCACCCGTCATTGCTTCCGTTACAACATTCACATCACATGAATGATCTATATGCCTGTGGGATAAAATAATAGCATCAAGATCTCTTGGTTTAAGGCCAAGCTGGTGTATCATTACAAGGGAACCAGGCCCCGGATCATGGAGGATATTCAGTTCATCAAGTTTTAACCAGAACCCGCCACTTTTTCGCAACTGGTTAAGAACGACCATCCTTCCACCACCAGTTCCAAGAAAGGTTACACTTGACATATATTATTATAAATGTATAAGTTGTACAAAAAAATATCTGAATAGTTTTTCTAAAAATTCCGGAAAACGATTTAACCACAGGGTTCATGATAATGTCTGTGAGAAAAGAATTCAGGAAACTTGTAACTCGTGATGAAGCAAGGCGGATCATCAACAGCCTTGATATTAAACCTCAGACATTCGAAGTGGATATAGAAGACGCTTCAGGACATATCCTTGCAATGGATGTTGTTTCGCAGGTGGATGTTCCTCCTTTTACCAGGGCATCGATGGATGGTTATGCAGTTTATGCGTCTGATACTTACGCTGCGCGTGAGGATAGGCCGATCCGGCTTAAAATTATTGGATCCATCCCGGCAGGAATAGATCCCGGTGTTTTTCTTCAAAAGGGCGAGGCTGCTGAGATCGCAACTGGTGCAGTAATGCCTGAAGGAGCTGATTCCGTTGTTATGGTTGAGTATACGCATTTTGATAAAGATATTTTTATCCACCGTCCTGTCTCCATTAATGAAAATATTATGCAGGCAGGCTCGGATATAATGGCCGGGGAGAGGGTTTTAAGAAAGGGAACCTTCCTTGGTGCACGGGAAATAGGTGTTCTTTGCGCGATCGGTAAACCGAAAATAAGCATCTTCGGGCTTACAGTGGGAATAATCTCAACCGGAAATGAACTGAAAGCACCAGGCTGCTCACTTAACGCAGGCGAGATCTATGATGTGAATTCTTTTTCGCTTTCATGCGCGGTCAGTGAGTGCGGAGGCACTCCTATCCGTTACAAAAATGTCCGGGATGATGAGACAAAGATCAAAAAAGCATTAAGTGAACTCTCAAAAAACTGTGATCTCATTCTCACGTCAGGAAGCACGTCAGCAGGTTCTGGCGACATTATGTACAGGATAATTGAAGAAAATGGCGTGGTCCTTGCCCATGGGATCGATATAAAGCCTGGAAAACCTGCAATTATCGGAAAGATTTTTGGAAAACCTGTTTTTGGGCTCCCTGGATATCCGGCTTCATCTCTTACGATTTTCAATGAATTTGTAGCTCCATTGATCAGGAAAATGACCGGAAGAACAAACATAAATAGTAAAACACATGCCAGAGCGGCTATCAGGATACGTTCCGAAGGCAGAAGCCAGCTTCTTCCTGTGGGTCTTATAAGGGGTATCGCTTATCCTATCGAAAAAGGGTCGGGAGCTATTACAACGCTTTCCGAGGCGGACGGTTTTATAGAGATCCCGCCAACAGTTGAGATCATAGAAGCAGGTGATGATGTTGAAGTCACATTGTATGGGGAACCTGAAAAACCGGATATATTCTTTGTTGGCAGCCATTGTCTTGGTCTTGATACGCTCGCAGACATAACCGGACTTAAAATGCGGATAATAAATGTGGGTTCATCTGGCGGAATAAGTGCGGTCAAAAACGGTATTGCCGATATAGCCGGAGTGCATCTCCTTGATGAGTCCGGTGTCTATAACATCCCTTTTCTTGAAAGAATCGGGCTTTTTGATGTTGTTCTTATAAAGGGATACCTGAGAGAACAGGGCTTGATAATACGAAAGGACAGCAAAATAAAAGAATTTGAGGATTTGATCAATACCAGGTTCATTAACAGGAATACCGGTTCGGGAACAAGAGTTATGACCGATCTCAAGCTAAAGGAGGTCGCAAAACACCATGGAATATCTTTCGAAGAACTCGCTAATTCAATAAAAGGTTATCATACTGAAGCAAAAACCCATAGTGCGGTCGCTGCTGCGGTAAAGCTGGGTAAAGCGGATGTCGGGGTAGGAATTCGCACAGTTGCAGAACTGAATGGTTTAAAATTCATAAAAATAGCTGATGAGGAATATGATTTTGTGATCCCAAAAAGACTTATTGAAAATGATGAGATCAAGAAATTCCTGGAAGCACTTAGATCACAAAACTTCAGGAAAAAGTTACCTTCGGGGCTCAGGGCATACGAAAGGACAGGAGAAGTAGTTCAAATTATTAAATAACAAAAATTATTTACAGAACGCAAACGTTATTAGTTTTAAAAGTCAACAATAGGTTGGAGATTTTATATGTCCATAAAAAAAATTCTGGTTTATTTCATTATTGTCTTATTGATGGCTTTTCCGGCATCAGCAGCAGATATAAGCCTTAACCGCTGGATCCTGAACGTAACTGTGAATGAAGATGGCACGGTGGATGAGTTAATACAGGTTGAAGTTGCAAATAGCGGCCCATCACCCCTTGATGGTATTGCATTCGTAGTCCCGGCATCGAATATTATAGTTATATATGATTTCGACCACACTTTCAGCTCAAAAGGCCAGGTAGTAGAACAGCAAATTGTTGAAAATGGAATAAAATTGATCGTGAATTTCAATACGTCTATAAAAACCGGTGAAACATGGAACGGACGTATCGGTTTCAGGGCAGAGAATTTTGCCAGGAAAGTAGCCGGCGATTATTCAATTGAAATCCCCGTTGATATGCCGCAGGCAATAATATCCGGGAAAACTGCGGATATCGGGGTTTCTCAGGACGCAGATGTCAGGAGCCAGGTGTTCTTGCCAAAAGGAATTGAAGTGACATCAGTAACACCCAAACCATTCAGGATACTTTTCCAGAATAGTCATATGGTTCCAACATGGACACCAGAAAATCTGCATATGAAGGACACGATTATACTGAAAGGCTCATTTTCAGAGGTATTGAAAAAAATAGCCGATATCGATGAACGGTCAAAGACATTATCCAAACGTATAAAAGAAGCAAAAACGAATGGTATAGATGTCACAGAATCTGAAGCACACCTTAAGCAAGCTGAAGATTATAATACAAATAATGCAAATTCAGCTATATCTTCGTTCTGGAAAAAAGATGATACATCTGCTCTTGAATTCATTGGATATGCCGAGACTGAATTGGATCTTGCTGAAAATAGTTTTGCTGCTTCAGGAAATACAGAAATTAAAACTACAGGGAATGCTACAGGAGAAACAGAAGAAACTAACGAAACTCCTGGTTTTGGCGCAGTTAGCCTGATTCTTATGATCATGAGTTCTTTCATGATATTAAGGATGATCAGGTCTAAACTATAGCATTTTTTATTTCTATCAGTAATGTTTAAATACTTTCCTATGATAATGAGGTAGTAATTAAAAGTATGCCTATATGTGGTGGCATTGCTTTTTTTTTAAGGAGTTATAAAATGGCAAAAATAATGCACGCACAAACAGTTCTTACAGAAGATGATATTGAGGCCCTTAAGCAAAAGACAGGGGAAACAAGCACCAAAGATGCAATTGCAAAAGCAGTTTCTCATTACCTTGAGTGTGAATATACAAAAGTAGAGGATATGTGGGCTAAGAAACTCGAAAAAGTAGTAAAAAGAAAACAGAAAGAAGAAGAAGAATAATTCAGGTTACAGTCGCATCCGCCCTATCATAAAAAAATCAACATGCGAATCGACTGTACCAAAAATCATTTCTTTTCTCACGCTATTGGCCAGGCGCACTGCGCGTGAAAGCTGCTGCAGCGAAAAAACATGATCCTCTTCTATTGCATGGACAAGATAATCTGAATGGGGCAGTTTTATCTTCTCATCATTTTTCTCAATTTTCTCATTGTTCTCAATTTTTTCAATATTCTTATAGACCCGAAAGTGTGTTCCGAATTTGAATCCTGTCTTCGGAACGAGTCCCTCATTCCTTAATTTTTCATAAACAGAATATTTTACCATAAAATTTGATTCTATATCGGAAGCTGATTTTGAAAAACTATCAAAATCAAGCAGTTCTTTGTTCCTGTTCTCAATCTCCAGTATCCCTTTTTTTAAAAGATAGCATGATTCAATGAGCGATAATTGCAGATGACCTTCATCCATTGGTTTACCATAAAACCCATCTTTTTGAAGCGCCAGAGAAGCATCCGGGTTCCAGACCATCACCCTGTCTTCAAGCAGGATCGCAGTTGACAGCTTTTTACCCAATCTTAATTCATAAGTGCCTGTCGGGATGGTTTTTTTCACCTCATAATATGTAATATCACTTTCTTCGTCAACTATAGCAAGAACCAGGCGTTTTTTAAGGTTCTCGACCGTCCCAAGATGAGTCCTTAATTGGGATAGTAATAGAGGTATCCTTTCTGAAGTTACAAAGATGAAAAATTCAGCCGGTGTTTTCCCGGGGTGTCCACCACGGGGATAAACACGAAAGCCAGTTACTCCTGGCTGGACATAATATCCGCGTTCCCTCATATCTTTATAAACGATATAAAATAATTCAAAATTTTTCAATAGTGAGGATGCTTTCAGGAAAAAGTCCTCAAAACCAATCTCTTTTCCTTCAAATTCAACCCTTATTTTTTCCATATAAATAAGAAAGGCGCTTTCGGTAAGAGAAACTTCGAGTTTGTCACCTTTAGGGCGCCCGTAATAACTCTTATTATGCAATTCTTCAATTGCATTTTTTTCAAGTAATACATTATCGCCAGTTAATTTTCCTTTGAGTGTCATAATATTAATTAATATTCTATTTATTCCGGTTATGAAATCGTGGGTCAAGGGGTAGAGAAAACCCTGATCCTTCAGGACGGAGATGAATCTGACCCTTGAAATTGTAATACCTATCCAGAAAAAAGTATTGTCAAGATAACATTTTAAAGGATAGGCATGCTGATATATAGTATTAGAACCATATATAGGTTGTCAAGACAACATGAGAAAATCATTCCAATTCAGAATATACCCAACTAAAAAACAGGAAGCAGTACTGAATAGAACACTTTCTACATGCAGATACCTGTACAACGATTCTATTGCTGAGAGAAAACGACAAGCAGAGATGAATGAATTAAAACGGTCTTTTGATGTATTTCCATGGAGTAAACCTGAATGGTTAACCTATGAAGATCAGGCAAACAACCTTTCTAAATCCAAAACCAGGTTTCAGAAAGAAGTTCATTCCCAGATACTTCAAAATGCATTAAAGAGAGTTGATCGAAGTTTTAAGAATTTCTTTAATGGTTCTGGCTATCCAAGGTTTCAGGGAAGAAACAGATATAATAGTTTCACTTTCCCTCAAAGTGGGTTTGAACTTAATAATGGAAAACTTAATCTTTCTAAAATAGGAAGTATCAAGATAATCCAGCATAGAGAAATCGAAGGCAAGATCAAAACATGTACGATCAAGAAAGATGTTGATCAATGGTATGTTACTTTTTCATGTGAAATCGATATTCCTATAATACCTGTTGAGATTAGGATCAAAACAGGTATTGATGTTGGCTTGACTTCACTGCTCACTTTGAGTAATGGAAATCAAATAGGATCACCTGAGTTCCTCAGAGCTTCTGAGAATAGACTTATAAGGGAGCAGATACACCTCTCCCAGAAAAAGCTCAGGTCAAAGAACCGAAACAAGCAACGAATAAAAGTTGCAATGGTTCATCGAGCGATAAGAAATCAAAGAAAAGATTTTGCTCACAAGATAAGTAAACAACTTGTCGATAAATATGATCACATCGTATTTAAGGATTTACAGATCAAGAACATGATGCAGAATCATCATCTTGCTAAATCAATCTCCGATGCTGGTTGGTCACAGTTAATCAGTTTCACGAAAACCAAAGCAGAATATGCTGGGAAGATAGTTGAACTGGTTAATCCATATGGTACATCCCAAACATGTATATGTGGGTATAAAGTACCAAAAAAACTATCGATGAGGATACACTCATGTCCTCAATGTGGTCTTGTATCAGGAAGAGACCATATGTCTGCGATAGTAATTGAAAGTAGAAGTTGTACCGCAGGAACTACGGGATTTCAAGCCTGTCTGAGTAATCTCAAAAGAGATACGATGAAGCAGGAAGTTCCCTTGCTTTAGCAGGGAGTAGTTCACTCCAATTCTCATCAAATTCCATTTGTCCGCCTATAGACATACTGGACTTTTCGATTGTTCCTGCTTTCATTTCAAGAACATACTTGATGTCCTTCATTGCTTTATATCCAACCCAGGGTTTTAATCCGGAAAGGCCCATGACTTTTTTTTCATTATTCAAGAATATTACATCGATCGGGAAAAATACAAAGAGCATGTGAACATTGACCTCGGATGGTTTTTTTAAGATAAATATCATTGAATAATCCGGGGGGATACTTCCCCGGAACATCAACCCCAGTACCTGTTTTGCCATTGTTCGTGCAAACTCGATGTTATTCGCTATCACTACACCATCATATTTTAATACGGGAAGCATCAAGTAGCTATATAACAATCTTGTGTAATATAAGAATGGAGGTATTAACCCAATAAATGAGTTCAGAAATGTGTGCTGTATGCGGCTTGCCAAAAGAGCTTTGCATCTGCGAAGAAGTAGCAAAAGAACAACAGAGAATAGTAATTAAGGTAGATACACGTAAATATAAAAAAGAAGTAACTGTGATCGATGGTCTTAACCCAAGCGAGATTAATTTGCAGGAATTAACATCTTATCTTAAATCAAAATTCGCATGCGGTGGTACTATAAAAGATAATGTTATAGAACTTCAGGGAAATCATAAAAGCAGGATGAAGGAAGTTCTAATTAAGAAAGGATTTTTACCGGAACAGATCAAAATATAAATTATTCCTTGTGGGGTGGGTTTAAAAACAGATCTCTTATTCTTGATTTTATTTTTATCACCTATATTTATACTATTTTTTAAAATTATATTGTAGCCTTTTTGTGTGAAGTATCTTTTTATGTTTGTGAATCATGATACGTATTATCATGAGATAAACTGACCGGGTTGAAAAATATGAAACTTATAACTGCCATTAAAATGATCGAAGAACGTGAAAAACAAAAAAGAAAGGCTGAAAAAGAGATGCGAAGAAATGGAATGCTTTTAAAAAATGATAATATTAATAAAGAAAATCCAGACAGCTTATTAGGAGAAGGAAACGAACCAAAAAATCTGGTTCATGTACAATCTATTTTTCCTCAGGATGATATTATTGCGTTGAAAGTGAAAACACGAGAAGCGCATGTAAGGGAAGCAATTTCAAAAGCAGTTTATTATTATTTAAGATTTGGCAATGAAGACACAAGTTAAATCGATTTCGTTTCTATTTCTTTGTTTAATTATAACGCTTAAAAAAAGAAAAGCAGGAAGCAAAAATGCTTCCTGACAGTATTGTTTTGATTATTTTTCACAACCTGCTGTGAAGAGGTTCACTTTATTGTTACTGGGGTTTCTCCAGGAGTTTTGTCTTGGTCAACAATCTGCCATCTTTTGCATGGGGCTTCCTGAGCACTGAGTCATTTGCTTTTTCCATTTCGCGGGCTTCATCAGCAAGTCTTGCTGCTGCGCGCATGGCTTCATGGCCTGCTGCTGCTGCTGTAGCTATCTGATCTACCTCTTTTAAAACAAAGCATGCCGGGAAGTCGATCTCTGCGACCTTGGTGACTATGTGCAGGGCTGCCAGGGCTTTTGCCTTAGCGTATGGGTTGTTGAATCCTGCACTCTCCACGCATTTCTCAGGTTTTGCAAGGATCTTGGGGAGTACAAGTGGTTTTGTACCTGCTGCTACCTGATCTATGACTTTGTCGATCTCGGTCTGGACCAGCCTTATTGCGCCGCATACTGATAATACCTTTAATGCATCGCTATTGAAAGCAGCCATCTCAACGCAGTCAAGGAATTCCCTTTTTGCACCGATCAAAGGGTCAACCGGAAGGATCATGTATCCAAAGCCTGCCTGTTCCAGTTTTTCCCTGTCCTCTTTCTTTGTTGGGCCGTCGGATACTACTATTGTGGGTGTATCTTTCCAGACATCGCGTGCTGCTGTCGGGCCAGGTGCACTTGAGTTGGGACTGATCATAACAACAAAATTCGGCCCCCAATTCTTGAAGGATGCTGTTTCTGCCGCTTCCTCCTTCCCCATCTTTGCACCGGTTCCGAATACACGGACTGCTATTCCCTCTCTCGCTGCTATCTCATCAAGTAATAGATCTATTACCTGTGAGGTTCCAAGATTTCCAAGTTTAATAAAACCTACTTTAACGACCATATTTGATCACACCGGAATTTCGCTGGGTTCATTTATAAGGTTTTTGAAATTGTTCTGGTATTGCGTTAAGCTTATATACTATACCCACTAACTTAAGGTTAGTAACCTCAAGTCACTAACTCGGGGTGAAACATAAACATGGAATCAGCACAACTGTTAGACATACTCGGAAACGAGAACCGAAGGAAGATCCTGCATCTCCTGGCAAGCCGCCCATGCTATATGAGCGAAATAGCAGAAAGGCTTGAAGTGGGTGCAAAGGCAATACTCGGGCATCTTCTGCTCCTCGAGCAGGCAGGTCTGATAGAAGCCAACGTAGATGAACAACGGCGCAAATACTTTCATATTACAGATAACCTCCGTCTTGAAGTGTTTGTGTCGCCATATTCATTTGAGGTTGAAATTACCACTGCCGCCTTATCTGCACCAAAAGAGCATGCATCGGCAGACGAGCAAGTGATCATGACCTTAAAATCGCTTTACGGCCAGATACAGGAGCTAATAGAAAAAAGACAGCAATTAATGCAGCAGTACCAGCAAATCCAGGGAAACATAACCGAGGCGATGGGACATTACATGGATGCCATCGAGGATACCGCAGAAGATAACATTGAGGCGGAAATACTCTATGCATTGCTAAAAGGCCCGACGAATGCGCGCATGTTGTCCATGCAGCTTGGAATTCCTGAGTATGTGATCGAGGGATATATTGTAAAAATGGAACGAAAAGAAATCCTTAAAAGAGACGAAAATAATTATATAATAGGCTAAAGAATATAAAATATATACAAATTAAAAAAGAGGTATAAATATGGAAAGAGATTGGAGAAAGACTGAAAAGGGATTTTTCAATGAATTTGAAAAAGAGATGGAGCAGATGAATGACCTTGTAAACCGCATGATGCAATCCATGGGAAAAGAGCCACAAGTTTATGGTTTTAGCATGCAGATCGGACCTGACGGCATACCGCATGTAGAGCGTTTCGGAAATGTATCGCCTGTTGGTAAAGACAGGGATGTCAGGGAGCCATTTACAAGCGCATTGATCGATGAAAAAAATAATGAATTTAATATTACGGCTGAAATGCCCGGGATCAGTAAAGAAGATATCGAACTCAATGCGACCGAAAAAGAAGTTGTTATCAAAGCAGATAGCAATGCAAGGAAATATTACAAGTTCATAAAAACACCAGTACCCGTTGATCCGGACAGCGCTGCGGCAAAGTACAATAACGGGGTGCTTGAAGTAACATTCAAATTCAAAGACAATTTGAAACCGGATGTAAAGTCGATAAAGATCGAATAAGTGGATGAAACATAATTGGAGATTAATAAAAGGCAAATATGGATAAGAAAGACAAAACCGTAAATCTCAAGGTCATTGAAGCAAAATCCTACGACGCAGGACGCGGTATTGCAAGGATTGACCCTGAAGTGGCTTATGAACTGGGGTTGCAGACAGGCGATGTCATCGGTATTGAGGGCACTAAGAGGACGGCTGCACTTGTATGGCCGGGTTATCCTGAGGACAGCAATTCTGGATTAATACGCATTGACGGGACAGTAAGGAGAAATGCAGGAGTTAGTATCGATGACAGGGTACATATCCGAAAAATTCATACTGCGCCTGCTGAAAAAATCCTGTTCTCACCCACGCAGCCATTAAAGATACAGGGTGGGGAGGCATATCTTGCCCATAACCTTGAGGGACGTGTGATTACCCGCCATGATGTAGTTGAATTAAATATTATGGGCCGACGCGTTGACCTTGTGGTCGTGTCTATAAAACCAGTTTCTGACTCTGTGATTATCAGCGGGAATACAGTAATAGAGATCAGCGATAAGCCAGCTAAAGAGATGCCTTCTATTCCCAGGGTCTCGTATGAAGATATTGGCGGGTTGGGAGATGAGGTAAGGAAAGTCAGGGAAATGATCGAACTTCCTTTGCGGCATCCTGAGCTCTTTGAACGCCTCGGAGTGGAAGCGCCAAAAGGAGTTCTCCTTCATGGTCCTCCTGGTACCGGGAAAACCATGCTTGCAAAAGCGCTTGCCTCGGAAACAAATGCAAATTTCCTTATCCTTTCCGGGCCTGAAATAATGAGTAAATTCTACGGTGAATCAGAAGAGAAGCTGAGGGATATATTCCAGCAGGCTGAGGAGAACGCGCCAAGCATCATATTAATTGATGAGATAGACAGCATCGCCCCCAAGAGAGAGGAAGTCACAGGAGAAGTGGAGCGGCGTGTAGTAGCACAGTTGCTTGCTGTAATGGATGGACTTAAAGCCCGCGGGAAGGTAGTGGTAATTGGAGCCACGAATAGGCCCAATGCCCTTGACCCGGCACTTCGCCGCCCCGGAAGATTTGACCGCGAGATCGAGATCGGAGTTCCGAACAGGAAAGCCCGTTTTGAGATAATGCAGATACATACCAGGGGAATGCCTATGGCTGATGATGTGAAACTTGGCAGGATCGCAGATCTGACGCATGGTTTTGTGGGCGCAGACCTTGCCGCCCTGACGCGCGAGGCTGCAATGAATGCTATCAGACGCCTGCTTCCAGAGCTTGACCTTGAAGTGCAAAGCATCCCCGCAGATATCCTTAACAGGTTGATCGTTACAGGAGAGGACTTTACAAATGCATTGCGGGAAATGACACCATCCGCACTTCGTGAAGTATTCATTGAATCCCCAAATATCCACTGGAGCGATATTGGCGGGCTTCCTGATGCAAAACAGGAATTGAAGGAAGCTGTTGAATGGCCAATGAAATATCCGAATCTATTCAAGCAGACCGGGGCAAGACCACCAAAAGGGATACTGCTTTATGGCCCACCTGGAACAGGAAAGACCCTGCTTGCAAAAGCAGTGGCTACGGAAAGCGAGGCAAATTTCATAAGCGTGAAAGGGCCGGAATTCATGAGCAAATGGGTCGGAGAAAGCGAAAAAGCCATCCGCGAAACATTCAGGAAAGCAAAGCAGGCAGCGCCCTGTATTGTTTTCTTTGATGAGATCGATTCAATTGCCCAGATACGAGGCTCGGGCTCGGATTCCCATGTGACTGAGAGAGTTATCAGCCAGATGCTTTCTGAGATAGACGGGCTTGAAGAGATGCATAGCATTACTGTAATTGCAGCGACCAACAGGCCGGATATCATTGATCCTGCGCTTCTTCGGCCTGGGAGGATCGACCGCCTGATCTACATAACGCCCCCTGACAGGGACTCAAGGTTTGAGATATTCAAAGTCCATACTGCCAGGACGCCACTTGATGGTGATGTTGACCTTGAAACGCTTTCTGATGATACCGAAGGTTTCACCGGGGCTGACATTGCATCTGTATGCAATGAGGCTACGATACTGGCTATCAGGGAATATGTGGTTTCAGGAAAACAAACAGATGACGAGTCCATAAAGCAATTAAAAGTGGGCTATCATAATTTCAGGGATGCAATGGTAAAAGTAAAACCGCATTCCAAGAAAGAACTGGAGAAATATACGAAGATATCTGAGAATTTCATATACCAGTAAAAAAACTGGTATATGGAAATTCCTGCTTTTTTTTGTTTATCGAAAGTTATTTTAGTAAAGCGAATAATTATTGTCGCTTGATTACAATGAATCGAATTGATACAGATAGGATCAAGAAAATTGCTCAAATAATCTCCGAAGTCTCCCGTCTGGATGAAACTGATATGTTCATTCTTCTGGAATTGCTCCAGGACAGCAAAATGACCAATGCCGAACTTGCAAAAATAATGAATTTCAAGGACGGGAATTCAGTGGCGTATCACACGCGAACCATGCAGGAGGACGGAATGATCGACCGTTATACAATTGTTCCGAACTGGAAGCGTATTGGACTGCCAACTGAATTTATAATATTGGCAGAAGCGCAAAATGAAGAACAACTGCTTGAGATTGAAAAAATACATGTGGTAATGACTGATGAATATGCATCGAAGAAGGGGGATATTGCAGTAATTCCGACTATCTCAGGCTGTGTGATCCTGCAGAATGTTTATCACTGTTTTGGTGACAAGACTATGGCGATAATAGTCGGAAGGGCAACATCTGACCAGGATGCTGCGGTTTATAGTAAGAATTATCTTGTCAAAAGATACCCGAATATCAAAGTAAGCCTGCTGATGAACAAATATAAAACAATAAGTGATTTCTTCATTGACAAAAATGCAATAAAAAAACTAAAAGAATTTTTCCAGATAGGGAAAGCAGGTGATTCTGCTGTTGGTTTGAAAGAATTGCACGATATGCCTTTATAATGACTCAATGGTTGAATGAGATAATAAGCGCCGCCGAAATTAACAAAATCATGTATCTCCATGCATTTTTCTCTGAGATTTGACCCGATGCGATCGCTCCCTTTGGTTTGCAAATCTTGTCTATCTCAACATCATAAATATCGTTTATGATATCACACGCACCATGGATCAGTATTCCGGCAATGGTCCCGATTGTTGCCCTGTAATCCCAGGTGCCAAGGACGGCGCATGTTACTGCTACCACAGAAAGGTCAACAACGCTGCTTTTCAATTTAAGGATTGATATGTATGGATTTTTTAAAATCATTCTTATTCCCCCGTGTTTAATTCATAAAAATATGAATTATTTGTTGTAATTTAGCACCACAATTGTTTATTTAAACATTTTCTTTTAGTTTTTAATAATAAATAGAAAAAAAACGATATGTTTAAATATTATGTCTGAAAATATACCAAAGTACAGAAAAAATCTGTACATAAGAATGGGTCGGTAAAGTTGGCAGGTTGGGGAGGCATAACTCTAACAACTGAATTTTATAGCCCATGAAAAAACGTGGGGTTCAGCCGTTCTGCGAGAGCAACTGAACCCCGGATCGCCCGAAGGCATGGTAAAGTTAGCTTTGAACTTATTTAAAGCCAGCGCCGCGCCTGGCTGTGGGACAAAATTCCTCCATTCTTTCCTTTAAAAAATGAAAACACACAGACTTTGTTCCGTGCTACATTTCACATCAGTACTTATCCGTTGGAATAGGTATTTCATGTTGTCAATGCTCACT
>JBAQLI010000122.1:0-19319 GCA_049301735.1 Candidatus Methanoperedens sp. | reverse complement strand
CACGGGAACGAGATCCCAAACAGAATTTTCGTTACCCTCTCGACCTACTTTTATGTAGGTGCAAGAATGCTTTATTCTTCTTGCAAGAATGTAGTATATACGAACAGGATCGACAGGATACGATTTTTATGGTTAATCCTGTAAATCCTGTCGATCCTATCTGAAAAAGACACATAAGACATCAGGTCACGAAAGTTAGTACACTACCCGAAAATCAGAACACAGTGCCTAATTTTTCGGGAATTTAGGTATTTCTCGAAAATTTGTCCAGCTCAATTGTCCACTCAGTGCGTGGACAATCTCTTTCTCTGGAAAAACCTCAGCAAACCGTATCATATTGAATAGATCTGTGTGAGTAAAACCACGTCCATACTCTGTGTTAATTGCCGTTGCTGTGCGCCTTCGCGCCGATTCTATCAAAGAACGGGATTCATACAATAATCCTTCTTGCATATTCCACAACCCGATTGAAATCCTCCGGATTTGTTTCATATTTTGCAAATTTAACAAGATCGCATAGCATAAAACATTCCCTGACATCCCTTACATATCCCTCATCTTTTGACCCGCGGATATTCTTTATTATCTCATCGCTTGTAAGTTCATTCATCCCTGAAGTTCCCTTAAAATATGACCTCACAGCATGTGAAGCCTCCACATATGCTTCTCTTTGCATACCGTTATTGAACATATCTATTGCTTTTTCAAGCATTAAAAGAGCGTTCTTCTTAGGGTCAATATATATGATCTTTTTTAGTGGTTCCGGTTCAACAGGCTTTGCATTATTCCTGAACTTCGAGTACAGATAGATCCCGAGCAAAGGCACAAGGAGAACAGCAAGCATCCAGTATGGGAATGACGGCTCCGGTTCTTTTAACGATATATCTTTTACCTCGCCTGTATTTGTCACATTACCTGAGATCGAAGCATTCCCTCCCTGCTTATCACCATATGAATATTCAAAACTGCTGATATTTGTTTTCAGGTCAATATTTTTACCAGTCAGGTTATACCCTTTATCTGAAAGCGTCTTGTTCATTTGTATGAATGTTTCATTACTCTCGATATACTGCTCCAGCTTCTTTATGTCTTCAGTACTCTGTTTACTGATGTTTTCCATTTCTCCGGCATTCATCCTGCCGCTTATGTTCGCAGACTCCTGGCCCTTTTTGAAACTGTAATCAAAATTCCCGGTATCATTGGATTCTGGTTTTATTTCCTGGTCCGCAGGCGCATACCCCTGTTTTTGAAGCTGCTCATTTAGTTTCCGGAAATCGCTGTTATTCTCGATCCTTTCCCTTAACTCGTTTTCCATTTTTTGCTGTTCCTGCTTCTGGCGCTCCATTTCCTGTTTGATAGTCTGCATATCCTGGGCGCTCTGCTGGATATTTTCAGGAGAATTAGCAGGCTGCGGGTTGTTATTCTGACCTGCCTGCTGGCCTGTCTGTTGGCTGCCACTGCTTATCGAAATTGAAGTTGAGCTGCTTGATGATATGGAAGTGCTTTGCATGCTCACACCACCGCAATTGTATATCCGGGTAATACCCTGCTGTTGCCCTGTTGCTCTCCCCTGTATTATGGAAACCCTGACAGGCTCGGATTTTACAGATTCTTCTGTTCCTGTTTCAGGATTTGTATAAGTAACTGTTGCAGGGTCAAGTGTAAACTCCCCGGCTGAATAGGCCTGTATCGGAAAATCGTATGAAACTCCTGTGTGCGGATTATCGGGAAGAGCATATTCGTAGCACTGGATCTCAAGCCCGTTATTCCCCAAAATATTATTATCCTGGATTTTAATTGGTATGGATTTATTGAAGGGATTTTCAAACTCAAGCGTAATATTGACGCTGTCGCCTGTTTTTATATCCGTATTCGTAACTTTTTTGACAGTTAGTTGTTTTGCAGATGCTATTCCGGAAAATATGATCAATAAACATATAAAAATATTTAATATCTTTGATCTTTTCATATCTTCACCTCATGGCAAAATCCTGTACCTTCCGAACCTCAGATACAACTGTGCAAGCAGAACCCCTATTGAAGACATAATAACCCAGTCCTTAATGCTTGAATCTTCGGGTTCACGTTCTATTTTTTGTGGAAGCTCGCTGTATATTTTCTCAAGCGTCCCACTATCCACTGATTTAAAATACTGGCCATTCGTTTCTTTTGCTATTCTTTGCAATGTTGCTTCATCAAGTTCGGCATACTGCGGACGTCCGAACCAGTCATAACCGAGGATGACTTTTTCGTTCGATCCTATTCCCACGGTATAGACCTGGATATTATTTGTCTTTGCATATGAAATGGCATCATCCGGGCTTATCACACCTGCATTGTTAACGCCATCGCTCATGAGAACTATGACTTTTTTCTTGTTTGGGATAGAAGTTGCCATGTCTACCGCAAGCGCAAGACCATCACCCAGAGATGTTTCACCTTCTGTTTGCTTTATCCCTGAAAGTTTCTCGATCACTTTATCTTTATAAGGTGAAAGATACGCTGACGTTGTCGCACCGCTTGAAAATATAACAATTCCTGAATTGTCTTTATTATTTAATTCGTCAATCAATATCTTTGCGCTTTCCTTTGCAGCTTCAAGCCGTGTGGGCTTATAATCATTGGCTGCCATGCTTCCTGAAACATCCATCACCATGACCACGTTTACACCTTCTTTTGTTTGTTTGAGTGGTATATGGGGATCGGCTAGAGCTGTGACAAGCAAGGCGATCAAAAGTATATTCATATAAAAAAGGACTTCCTTTGCTCTTGATTTTCCCATACCTGCTTCTTTGATAAGCGAGATATTGCTAAACTTAATAGCAAGAGATTTTTTCTTTTTAATGGATTTCCTGTAAAAATACCAGACAACGGGGAGAAGCAATAGAGCAGCAAACCATAACGGGTTCTCAAAATTCAAATTCATCGTCTCACCCTCATTTTAAAGAATTTCAATATTGGTTTTATCCAATCCTGTGCAGTTGAAATTTCTATCAGATCAATTTCAAGGCGTTTTGTGACATCATTTAATTTCTTATTCCTGGATTTCACATTTTCCGCAAATCGCATCCTGAATCCGGCATCTGCGGTATCAACAAGTATCTGCTCACCTGTCTCCTCATCTTCAAGCTCGATAAGACCTATATCAGGAAGTTCCTGCTCCCTCACATCCCATAGTCTCACTGCTATTATGTCATGCCTGTTCTTTAGCACCTGAAGCGGCTTTTTTATATTCTCCGGATCATCCTGGAAATCCGAAATTACAAAGATCACACTCTTTTTCTTAAGAATCCTGGAAAGCTTCACAAGAGGCACGGAAAGGTCGGTTCTATCGTGCTTTGGCTCATGAAAAATAGTCTCTCTTATTATCCTGAATACATGCCTTTTCCCTTTCATTGGCGGAATATATTTCTCCACTATGTCCGAGGTGAGCACAAGACCCACTTTATCATTGTTCCTGATCGCGGACATGGCAAGAGAAGCACATAGCTCAATACCTATATCCTTTTTCAGTGAACCCACAGTTGCGAATTCGGATGACCTTGAAATATCAAATACTATAACTATTGTCAGGTCTCGTTCCTCAATGAACTCTTTCACGAATGGATGGTTCATCCGTGCCGTAACATTCCAGTCAATGGTCCTCGGATCATCTCCAGCCTGGTATTCGCGCACTTCCGAGAATTCAATGCCAGTTCCTTTAAAGGCAGAAAGATAAGCCCCGCTGATAATTCCTTCCACGGGTCTGTTGGTCTTTATTTCGATCTGCCTTACTTTTGAGATTATTTCCGAAGTTGTTGGATGAGCCAAAATCTCACGCTCCATGTCACTTTTAATTGATCTAATCAGGGAACAGGCACTTTTTCAAGGATCGATACGATTATTTTATCCTGTGTCATCTCTTGCGCCAGTGCTTCATATGTCAGGATGATACGGTGCCTCAGGACATCCATTGCTATTCTTTTTATGTCTTCGGGTACCACATATCCTCTTCCTGCAAGGAGAGCGCTTGCTTTTCCGCCAAGGGCAAGATATATTGAAGCGCGTGGAGATGCCCCATATTCGATGAAGTTCTTTATATCAAGCCCGTATTGCTTAGGGTCTCTTGTAGCCTGGACGATATCGGTGAGATATTTTGATATCTTTTCATCCAGATAGATGCTATGATTGAAATTCTGGATCTCGATTATCCTTGAAGGGGCAATGATCCTGCTAATTTTTGATAAACCCTCACCTGAAACCATTTTCATGATTTCTTGCTCCTGCTTCTGGGTAGGATAATTAAGTATTATCTTGAACATGAAGCGGTCAACCTGGGCTTCAGGTAATTCATATGTTCCCTGTGTCTCGACAGGATTCTGGGTAGCCATTACAAGAAAGGGTTTTTCAAGTTGATGGCTCTCATCCGAGATAGTGACCTGCTTTTCCTGCATGGCTTCAAGGAGAGCGCTCTGTACTTTAGGAGGAGCCCTGTTTATCTCATCAGCAAGGATAAAATGTGCAAATATCGGGCCTTTTCGTGTTGAAAACTGGCAGGTATTCTGGTTATATATCCGTGTCCCGATAATATCAGCAGGGAGAAGGTCGGGAGTGAATTGTATTCGTTTAAAAGATGCCTCTATTGTATCTGATAATGTTTTTATCATCAGTGTCTTTGCAAGACCCGGCATACCTTCAAGGAGCACATGACCATCTGCAACCAGGGCAAGAATGAGTTTTTCAAGAACATTATCCTGCCCGATTATTACCCTGTGCATTTCCTCAATCATTGCTTCGAGGTCTTTTGAATACAGTAGCGCCTGCTTATTGAGTGTCTGTATATCTTCGTTCGTTTTCATCACCTCATCTCTATGGATTTACCATTATTTATGTACAAAATATTTATTTTTTACTGCCTTTTCAAAGGATAAATTATAGTATCCATTCTCATAAATTGATAATGGCAGAAGTTATTATATTTGTATTATTTGTATTAACTGTTAATAGTTGGAATATTATGGTTCAACACTTGATAGATAACCTGATCGGAGCAGCTCGTTTTCTCGTAGGTCTGGTTTTAATTATCATTGCGATGCGAGCGTTTTTGAAAACAAGAACTTCTGATATGTTTTATCTTACATTAGGATTTACTCTCATAACGATTGGAAATCTATTCTCAACCATTTATTATGTGGATGATGCGCGCATGGATAAATTGCTTGCAAATATTTTTGATATCCTGGGACTAATGGCATTAATAATAGCAGTAAGAAAAAGCTAAATGAAATGAAATGAGCTCAAATCCTGGCGATGAGATGTTTTTTGAGCTGCTTGCAAACAAGTACTTTCAGACGATATTGTCGCTGACATCAAAAAAGGAATGTTCGGCCAACCAATTGAGCCAGGAGCTTGACATACCTCTTGCAACTGTATATAGAAAGCTCAAGCTCATGGAAAATACGGGTCTTGTAAAGCACGTTAAAAGTATTATCAATCTTTCAGGCAATGAGGAGAAATATTACCGCTGTGCGATCCGTGAGGCAACGGTACATATTCATGATGGGATATTCTCTGTGGACTTTAAGAGGGAAGACCATAGTGATAAGATAATCAGATTATGGAAAAGGCTTGCTCACGCGAATGACGAAGTAGCAAAACAATAAAGACTTTGTTCTCAAATTTTGAGAATGGTCTATTCCATTTATCCGGCCAAAAAAAACGGAAACCATTAAATAGCGATATTTGAATCTATATATTGATTAATTGTTGATTGAATATTATTGAGGTAATTATGAAAAATTTGATGAAGATCTTGTTTCTTATCATTATAGCAATTTTTGTAGCCGGATGTCTTGAAAGTAAAAAAACTCCGCAAGTCAGTGAGCCAATTAACCTTGTGAAAATGAGCGGACAGGAAATGATACAGAGATTAGGAACAGGTGAAATTGCCGGGTTCATAATGTGGGAACCATATCCTGCAATAGCTGTTACCAAAGGGTATGGAAAAAACCTGATATTTTCAGGAAAAATATGGACTGATCATCCCTGCTGTGTTGTAGCCTATGATAACGATTGGTATAAGAAGACTAATAATTCTGACGAGATCTTAAAGCGCATGGCCCTTGTGCAGTTAAAATCGGTCGAATATATAAATAATGCAAAGCAGAGCGATTCACCCGACCATGAACAATTGATAAATTATACAATGCAATTTGGTGGAATGACAGATCCGGTCGCTGCGAATCTGAGCCTTGCTGATGTTGAATTCGTTTACAATACAAACGTGGCTGGAACAGCCACATTTATCCAGAAGATACAGGATTTTGGAATTTTTGACACGAAAAAATGGAATCTGTCAGGATATAAGAATGCGCAAGATTATGCCGATTCGCTCGTAACTAACAATTATGTCGAGTGGGCGGTCAATAATAAAGATGAAAATATTTCCAAAATCGCATTGAAAGAACCGGTAAACATTCGATATGCTTATCTTGTAAATGATATCCATGAACTTCCATTCTATGTAGGATGGCAAAAAGGATATTACAGGGATTTAGGAATAAATATTGTTATAGCCGAAGGTGCCCCATTCCAGAATGGCGCTTTTGAAATGCAACAAGGGTTTAAAGGAAATACGGTTGATGTCGGGAGTCTGGGAATACCCCCGGTAATTATTCACCGGATCAATAGCAATGATTTTTCTAATGATGATACAAAAGTCGGCGTTATCGCCGGGATGAATAATGAAGGGTCGGTTATCGTTGTTGCCAACAACATAACTTCATTAAAAGACCTGCAAGGACAGACCGTTGGATTCCCGGGGCAGGGGACGATACAGCATGTTCTTTTCCTCATGGAGGCCGATAAGGAAGGACTTAAGGTCAGCTATTGATGAAATTCGAGACCGGGAAAAGAGGATTGTTAATAAACATCCTTTCCCTTATCGTTTTTACTCTTGTCTGGCAAATACTGGTGATACTTGCAAGGAACGATATTTTCAATATTCCTTTCATTCGCCTCAGGGACATTCCCACACCTGTTGAAACATGGTATGCGCTTGTTGGTTCGATGTTCACCAGAATATACGGTCCATCCTTCACGTACGGTATAATTAACCACGTTTACGCAAGTCTTGTGAGGGTGATCGAAGGCGGGATAATTGCATTTATCATTGGAGTACCTGTGGGTATTGGTGTAGGATATTCAAAATTTCTCGGAAATTTATTTAATCCCATAATTGAAATCATTCGCAATATGCCTCCTATGGCATGGATACCGCTATCAATATTTATTTTCGTATCAGGCGGGTCGATATTTATTGTTTTTATTGGTGTGGTTTTTCCAATTATCCTTAACACAATCCAGGGAGTAAGATCAACAGACACACGACTTATCGATGCTGCAAAAACACTCGGGGCCTCAGAATCAATGATCGTAAAAAAAGTGGTTATTCCTTCTGCGTCTCCATCCATTATGACCGGATTGAGGATCGGCCTTGGTGTGGGATGGATGGCAATTGTAGCAGCTGAGATGGTTATCAAGAGTCCTGTTGGCCTTGGTTATTTTATCTGGAACATGGGAGACCTTGGCCGCTATTCGGAAATGGTGGCAGGAATGATAGTAATAGGCGTGATCGGATATATTATGAATATAAGCATACTTCTTTTACAGAGGAGGTTCATAAATTGGGTAGATTAGTCCTTAGCTCGGTTTCCAAGAAATTCAATAATTTCCAGGCGCTTCTGGATGTAAATTTTGAGGTTGAGGATGGGGAATTTGTATGCCTTCTTGGCCCCAGCGGATGCGGAAAAACAACAATTCTTCGCCTTGCAGCAGGGCTTGTTGCGCCAGATGATGGGATTATATCCCTTGATGGTAAAAAAATAAATGGTGTAAATAAGGAATGTGGTTTTGTGTTCCAGGAATACGCATTATTTCCCTGGAGAACTGTGAAAGAGAATATCGAATTCGGACCCCAGGTAAAAGGAATGACTAAAACGGAATGTGAAAGTATCTCAAAACACTATATCGACCTTGTAGGTTTGAACGGGTTTGAGAACCATTACCCCAATGAATTGTCAGGGGGAATGAAACAGAGAGTGGGGATAGCCCAGGCTTATGCAAATAATCCGAAGCTGCTATTGATGGATGAACCTTTCGGGGCGCTTGATGCACAAACAAGAAATCTTATGCAGGGAGAATTACTCAGGATATGGGAGACAGAACACATAAGCGTGCTTTTTGTTACCCATAGTGTTGATGAAGCGGTTTATCTCGGAGACAGGGTCGTTGTCATGTCAGCCCGCCCTGGTAAGGTTAAAGATATATTCGACGTTAAATTGACGCGCCCCAGGATACGGACAGGTCCTGAAGCCAATATCATCAGGGACAGCGTTTTGAAATCATTAAGTACACAGATAAAATTGGCATCTCACGAATACATATAATTAAACTCACGGACTGGCCTTTCTACTTTAACTTCAGTGATCTGAGGCGGGCTCATTTTATCCGCATTGAGATTTGTGGCAACTACTTGAAGGAAATTATCCTCTATGAAAGAGACTTCTTCTTTAGTCATTCCTTTTTGGTCTAAAATCAACTCGTTTTTCTCATTATAAACGTGAAGTGTTCCTTTTTCAATATCTGAAACTACCTTCCATATCCTATCCACAGGTTGGATCCATGCCCATATTCCCATATTTGAAACCTCCTTTTATCTGTATTTTTCATACTTCCTCGATTTGTTGGCTTCTTCCTTTACTGTCCTCAATTTGCCGTGAATCCAACGTATCGAATTTGACACACATATCTAAGTTTAGTTATATTGTTATTTAAATTTATCTATTAAAATTTTAATAATCATGATAATAACTATCAGGCCAAAACCAATTGCATAAAATCAGTGTTTTAACCCAAGGAAGAAAAGGATATATTCTGAAAGATATATTGATTTTTTATACCATAGATAATAATTAATGGTAAAAAGTAATAATTAATGGTGAACTATCATGAAACAAATACAGATCACACTTACACCCCCGGAATCGAAAAGGATCATAGCAATGGGAGTAAAAAATCTCCCTGTCATCCAGAACGTGCTGAAAAAGGGAATTATATTGATTACCCTGGGCACAACCAATGCCTATATTGCAGAAGAACTTACAGGTAAAAAGATAGACCATTCCAGATATGCAGCAGGGTACATTGGTGAAACTGCCTCTGTTGTCCCGAATGATATGCGCCTGCCTGTAATTGCCCTTAAAGATGGAAAAGAAGTGAATGCTGATACAATCCTTAATGAAATGACATCGCAGGATGTTGTCATCAAGGGCGCAAATGCACTTGACCCTGATGGGGTTGCTGGTGTCATGATGGCAAATCCGGTTGGCGGAACGACAGGAGGTTTCATGGGTATTGTAATGGCAAGAGGCATTAATCTTGTAATCCCGGTTGGTCTTGAAAAATCAATCCCATATTCAGTAATAGAGATATCAAAAGTTATCGGCATCCAGCGCTGCAGTAAAGCCATGGGGCTACCGGTTGGCATGATGCCGCTGTTCGGTGAAGTTATTACTGAAGTTGAAGCGTTGATACTCCTTGGCGCCGAAGATGCTTTTCCAATCGGAGCAGGCGGTATAAATGGTGGAGAAGGCTCAATCACCCTGTGCGTTGTCGGGGAAAATGTTGATAAAATTTTTGACCTTGTGCAGAAAGTAAAAGAGAAAAAAGGGGAGATGTAAAATGATGACTGTCACAAAGTGAAAAACTTTCTTCAGTTACCTATTTGAAATAAGGTGAAGTTCACGAAACGAATCCATGCACCTGAGAGTACAGAACATCTTTTCTTTGGCACAATCTTTTCTAACATAAATCTTTTTTTCACAATTTTCACATTTAATTTCTATTATTTCCATTCAGTCATTCCTCCTTTTTTGCATGGAGCATAAAGAGAGGTGTAACAGTAATCAGGGATTATAAACAAATCGACGATTTTTTGTGTTTATTTGAGTTTTCAAATTTTTTCCAAAATTTTTTCAACGGTACTGGTCAGTTTAGTTATAAATATCTTCCCAATATCTTCTGTCATTATCGTATTTTCAAGAAAGGTCTCCTTTTTCACAGCATGTTTGACATTTCTGGAGTAGACTTCATTATCAATTCTTTTTTCCTTTCTTTATATCCAGGGTTGTCGGGTCGGGTGTCGTCGGTGCTGGAGTAGCATTTGTATCTGGTGCCTGGGTAGGTGTCGGAGAAATCGTTGCTGTAGC
The DNA here is from genome assembly GCA_049301735.1 of Candidatus Methanoperedens sp. GTDB lineage: Archaea > Halobacteriota > Methanosarcinia > Methanosarcinales > Methanoperedenaceae > Methanoperedens. The sequence continues at coordinate 9,072 of JBAQLI010000122.1, read as the reverse complement.
ATTTGTATCTGGTGCCTGGGTAGGTGTCGGAGAGATCGTTGCTGTAACATTTGTATCTGGTGCCTGGGTAGGTGTCGGAGAGATCGTTGCTGTAACATTTATATCGGGTGTCTGGGTAGGTGTCGGAGAGATCGTTGCTGTAACATTTATATCGGGTGTCTGGGTAGGTGTCGGAGAGATCGTTGCTGTAACATTTGTATCGGGTGTCTGGGTAGGTGTCGGAGAGATCGTTGCTGTAACATTTGTATCGGGTGTCAGAGCGGGTGTAGAGGTCGAATTGGGCGCAGGAGTCGATGGAGAGGAGGTTGGGGCAGGATTCGAAGAGGCGGGTATAGATATTGATGAAGCAGGCGCCGAAGGCCAGATAATATTATACCACGGCATTCCTGTTGACCCTGAAGATGATGAGTTTGGAGTATGAGTCGGTGTTGGTAATAAAGCAGTCTCAAGAACGTTTATTTTCACAGATTGGGCTACAGTATCAGTGTCCTTTGATTGAAATATCAATGCGCCTTCAAGAATTAAGGGTTTTGATGGTGCTTTCAGCACCAGATAGCCATTTGTCTCTCCGGGTGATATATCTCCCAAATCCAGACTGTCGGATACGATGTTAAAGTTGGACTTTGCCTCCAAAAGACTTAATCCAACTAATTTAATTGCAGCATTGTGAATTACTTTTGTGGAAGGATTGTTCGTCATGAATGAAATTGTATAGTTATCATCCGTCCTGATATTTGCAGGGTAAGATACTCCAAGATACACAGAGCCATTTTCTGCATAGGCTCCGGATTCGATTATCTTAGATGCGTTGTTATCATTTGGGAGTTTTTGAGGGGCTATGGCCTGGGCAAAGAAATAGAACACTCCGCCAGCCAGGAATAGTATCCCGATCAAGAAAAATGTTTTCGCAAACTGGATTTTCAGACTTTTCTCTTCCCGAAAAGTCTCTTTTATCCTGAAGCCAAGGTACAGTGTTACTGCTGATAGTGCTATTATTGCGAATGTAATCGCAATTCCGATCCCAAGTATTCCAATATTCATTATTCTAGTTCCTCCCTTTTTGGTTTTTCCCAACGCATAGCCAGGTTTAGTATTTCTTCGATTAATGCCATAAGACCTACACTATCTATAAAGACGTTATAGAATAGATATAGGGGACTTGCAATTATTTCTCTTAGTTTTGGCATGGGGTCTATGAGTACGGCATATATTGAAATCCCAATAGTTAAAGCCCAGTATGTCAGCATCCCCGAAGCCAGCAAATTCAGATCATGCCCGGAAAAGCTTACCATATAACTAAAAGTATCAATAAGTAGTATGAAAAGCAAGAACATGTTTATCAGGTACGAGCTTACCCCCAGCCACATGTAAGGTACTCCGAAAATCCCGGCTGCACCGTATCTGGGATTAAGGTACATTCCCTGGTACTTTGATAGAACCTGAGTCATACCTCGATACCACCTTCTTCTTTGTTTCAGGAAATCCTCCATACTCTCAGGCGCCTGTGTGAAAGCTATTGCGCGGGACTCGTACTCAACATGATAACCTGCTTTCAAGATTTTCATAGTGATATCAAAATCCTCTGCAAATGTATCTGATGGGAAATAACCCACTTCACGAAGGACACTGATTTTCAGGGCTGCTATTGCACCAGGCACTATCATAACACAATGCAACATAGACTGGGACTTTCGTCCAAGGTTTATTGACGTAGTGTATTCAAGTGATTGCAGTGTCTTCAATAATCCAGTAGGTTTATCTATCTTTACATTGCCCGCTACTGCACCGAGGCGAGGATTACTGGAAAAGCGTCTGCATATCCATGTAAGGGCATCAGGGTGCAGCTTTGAATCAGCGTCAACTGTAATCACTACTTCCCCGGAGGAGTTCTGGATGCCTGTGTTAATGGCGCCGGGCTTTCCCGTATTTTTCTGGCGTATTACTTTTACACCCTTTTCCGAATATTTCGATGCCTCTCTAAATGTATTATCCGATGATCCGTCATCTATTACTATGATCTCATAGGACGGATAGTTCAAACTCAGCATGGATTTTATACAACTGGCTATTGTTACCTCTTCATTATATGCCGGAATGATTATCGACATTTTAAGGAATTTATCGATTTTTCCCTTCCGTTTTAAAAAAGTGTCGACAAAAGAAAGAAAGCCAAAACTGGCAAGGCGGAAAATCAGTATGAAAAGCATTCCATAAAACAAAAGAGTAGCTATAGATAAATTAAAGTCAGGAACCATAGAGAAATTAAATTCAGGGACCTTAATGTAATCAGGAATCCTGAATTGCTTCAATGTATCAAATACCGAAGCCAAAGCCGGGATAACTGAGGAGATATTAAATTCTGGAATCTGAATGTAATCAGGAATCCTTAATTGTTTCCATATATCAAATACCGAAGCTGAAGCCGGGATAACTGAGGTTAATATCAGCACCAATACGACAGTCGATATTGATAATCTCGTACTTTTCATAATCGCACGAATGCCAACGTAATCGATGCTATTTATATAAATCGAAAGTTTTGAGTTTAATAAATCTTTATTATAGTTCTATTAGTTATTTAATCATTTATAAATGGTCTTTTTGGTGTCAGGACTATTTTTTCTTTAAAAATCAAATTTATGCATAAAAAAATGGAGCAGATTCTTGATATTAGCTATCATGGGGGTTATCTTTTTGCTATCAGTCTCTACGTTGATACATGACAAAACACTTGATGTGAACAATATTGATTCCTCAGAGATTTACGACAGCTCAAGATGAATTCATTATAAATTGATACCCCGAGAGGTAATAAAAGTCTTAAAAAAGTTGAACTCAGTCTATACTGCCGGAAATAGAATGATTTTATGACAGTTCCGGTAGAACTGTATGTTCCTAAAAAGACTTTAAAAACTGTTGAAAAACTATGGGAAAAATGTGAAAAACTATGAGAAAGTAAATATTAATCGGATTCATATCCTTATTTAACCTGAATTTGAAAAATAAGGAGATAAAGAAATGAGTGAAAAAAAATTGATAAGGAATTGGTACAGTATAAAAATAGTGATTTTCTTCAGTGCAATAGCTATTTTAATTTTAATCCTGGCTAGTGCTAATAATGCTTCTGCTACATCAACTCCCACATCAATCCCATCTGGAGATACCATAAGAGTATACAGATCTGCTACCGGTCAAATTGATGTTTTAAATATAGAAACAGAATATTTACCATATGTCATAGCTGCAGAAAACGATATTGCACCGTTTGAATCCATGAAGGCTCAAGCTGTTGCTTCGAGAACATTCGCCTATTATAAGAAAGAACATCCAAGCGGGACAAACTTTGATGTTTATGATGACAGCAGGGACCAAAATTATAAACCATGGCTTGTTCTCACAGACAATGAGATTAATTCAATTTCACAAACTAATGGAATAGTTATTAAATGGAGGAATGTTATAATTTGCAGTTTTTATGTTAGCGGCGCTGGTGATTTTGCCAGATATGTAACCTATAATGAAGGTAAAAGCGGGGAAGATATAGCACAAAGCAGCATCGGCTGGGTAACAAATCCGTCTTCTTTAAATCCGTATAATAGAGGAGCTATGGGACAGATCCAGGCAAATGCATTGGCAAATAATGGTTATACATGGCAAAACATATTGAAATATTTCTATGGGAATGATATTATCATAGGATCGAAATAATAGTATAACAATATCGACAAAAAATAAGATGGAATATGAAAGTAAATCAGATTGAAAACGGTCTTGATCTTACAAAAGACGCACAAAACATAGCAGCAATATATGATACTTCACTTGAGCCTGGAAAGGGCATCGAGCTGCACTTTCATCCTGATCTTGAAGAAATATATTATGTCCTCTCAGGATATGGTATAATGACAATAGGTGATGAAAAACAGGAAATATCACGTTATGATGTTGTGTATATACCAAAGCTTGCACCGCATACACTGTTCAATTCAGGGAATGTGCCGCTGCGGTTCATAACGCTGTCAGTGAAAGTGAAAAGGGATAAAGAAGACGTCCCTTACATCACTTGATTAACTTGAATTTCTCTTATATCTTGAGAGGATTTCTGTGTTCGAAAGTAAAATCAGGGAAGTAAAGATGTCAAAGAAAGTTTTAAACAAAGAAAGGCTAATATAGAATTATGAAAAAATGGTACAGTGATTACGGGCTTCAGGCTCGCATGTTATTGACAATGTTCCTGCTTGCGGTAGTTTATCTTTTCTTTCTGGCAGTATTATCGGCTTATGCAAACATAGGGACATATGCCCTGATCGTATTTGCAGGGTTTTTCCTGCTGATCCAGTTTTTCCTTTCAGATAAACTGGTTCTTTGGACCATGGGAGGGCGTATAGTTACCGAACAGGAAGAACCGCGTCTCCATGAGACCGTGTCCAGACTTTGCGCAATTGCTGATTTACCCATGCCGAAAATTGCGGTTGTTGACAGTAATGTTCCCAATGCATTTGCAACTGGCAGGAGCCAGGGGAGCGCCGTTGTCGCTGTTACTACATCCTTGAAACAAAGATTGAGCCAGCCTGAAATTGAAGCAGTTCTTGCCCATGAGCTAAGCCATGTCAAGAACCGGGACATGCTTGTGATCACTATTGCAAGTTTCCTATCTACGGTGGCAGCTCTCCTGGCAAGGAACATGCTCTTTTTCGGGACTGGTAGCAGGGATGATCGTAAAGGCGCAGGTGCTGCTGTAATTATATTCATAGTATCGATCATCGTATGGATCCTGAGTTTCCTTCTCATACGAGCACTTTCAAGATACAGGGAGTTTGCAGCAGACAGGGGTTCGGCAATAATCACAGGCCAGCCATCACACCTTGCATCAGCCCTTATGACCATAAGTGGTGCCATGGAACGTGTGCCTTCACGTGATTTGCGGGAAGTTGAAGCAATGAATGCGTTCTTTATCATACCAGCAGTTTCCGGTGAATCTATTATGAATCTCTTATCCACGCATCCATCAGTTGAAGCACGCATCCGGGCACTTACGGAGATGGAGCGAAAAATGGAGTTTTAATGGGTTTCCTTGATACGCTTCTTGGTAAAAGTAAACTTCCAAAGCCAAAACCAGATAAACTTTTTGCAATGTCAACAGCATATGTAACGCTGAGTTCCAACCTTGGTCTAATATCGAAAGGCGCCGGTATTTGCTTCAAGCCGCTTGAAGCTTCAGGATTCCAGAACGCGGAACTTGAGATAAATCAATTACTTGCGCAAAGCTGCAAAGAAACAAATACCCTTCATAATATGAAAAAAGATTCTTACGGGTACCTGTGGGTCATACTTTTTGATCCGGATTTTGAAGATCTTGTTAGCACGATCTATATGGTAAGTGAGACCCTTACAGACCACGGTTTTGGCGAGCAGTTATTATGTGCGGTATTTAAATTCAAGGGAGAAAAAGAAGTTTTCTGGATTTATAACTTCAAACAGGGAAAATATTATCCATTTGTGCCTGATGGTAAAAAAAGAGACTCATCATACGAATTCAGGCTTCGCTCTATTATGGAAAAAGAACTGCCGATCGAAAAAGAAACAGAGCGCTGGTATCCGCTATGGGATATCCCGGTATGAGCTGCATATTGTTTTTTGATGGGGGATGCAGGGGAAACCCCGGGCCGATGGCGATTGGAGCAGTGTTATTGGATGACGGGAAGAAAGTGAGTGAAATTTCAAAAAATATCGGTATCGGAACAAACAATATTGCTGAATGGAAGGCTCTTATTGAAGGGTTAAAGCTCGCACATGCTCATAAATGCAAAGAGCTTGAAGTGCGGGGGGACAGCCAGCTTATAATCAGACAAATATCAGGGCGATACCAGGTTAAAAGTGATAATCTCATCCCTTTATTCAATGAAGCCAGGAAATTATGCAGGACTTTCAAGAAAATTGATTTCAAATGGATCAAAAGGGATGAAAATAGTTATACTGATAGCATGGTGAATAAAGCCCTGGATAATGAATTATGATTTAATGCTATAAAATTGCTATTTAATTGCTATCAAATAGCTATAGTCCAGACTATTATGAAACATAAACTTCATTTGTCCGGATCACTTTTTCGACATCCCTTTCAACCTTTGATAGCATGGACTTATCAAGCTTCTTACCTTTGAGCTGTTCAATGAACATCAGGGATTTTGTATGGTCATCAGGAAGCAGTTTCCAGGTAGGCCTTTCCACATAATAATCTATACCGTTAGCATATGCTATCATTTTCTCGCAGACTTCCTCGCTTATCCAGCCTATATCAATATAATACTCAAGAACTTCGGAAAGATTGTTCCTTCCTACCTTTTCCAATAAGAATTCAATCCAATTCAATAGTATTATCGAAGTTTCAGCTTTATTATCAAGATATTGTAGTTTTACATTTTCATCATTATATCGTATACCCGGAGATATGGAATCAACAGCACCTATGGTATCTGTATTATCAGATGTTGCGGACAATGATGCGGTTTGTGCGGCAGTCTGTTGCACCTGCTGTTCGATCATTGGTTTTATTTGGTCCATCATGGGTTTTATTCTTTCCATTACCTGTTCTGCAACGTTCTTGATCATATCTTCCTGATGTAACGGGGTTGAATCTATCAACTGCGTTAATTCCTCCAGGCTTCCTTCAAGCGCTTTAAATTTAATATCATATTCTTCTTTGATATTTGCAGGGATTTCAGACGGTTTCTGGCTTATAACATCTATTCTTTTCTCGAGTTGATCCAACTTCTCGTTAGGAACCATACCCTTATCCCCTACAAAGGGATTTACGGTACTTGAAACAACTTCATATAACGATAATAATTCAAGAAGATTTTCATCTATTTTATCCAGCCTGTCTTTAAATTCACCAACTGAGGTCTTAGTAATCGAAACTGCACCTTCCAGCTTACTTATCTTTACGTCATATTCTTTAATGGCTTCTACACTGGTACTAAGTTGTTCTGTTTTGGATTTTACAATTTCTTCGATTTTCTGGGTCATTTCCTCCTGGGCTTTCTTGACTTGCTCTGAAATATCAGGCACATTTGGTGAGGAAGAACCAGAAATAGAACCAGTATCAGCAGAAGAGACTGAAGGTGAAGTTGATGAATTTGCGGCATCCGGGGTCTTCTTGATGCGTTCGATCTTCTTTATGAGGGACTCTTCAGGCATCTTAAATTTTTTTAATTTTTCTGAAATATCCTCAAACATTTTTCACCCTGTAATTATTTTTTTATATAAATTATATTGAACGTAATTATATTTAGTATAGTTTTGATAGTACAGGTTGATAAGGATAATTCACACACTTTTCACAACTGCGTTTATATAGAGAAAAATTTAATCACATATATTAGCTTATTACGAGGTTCATTATGAGAATAAAATCAGGAATTGAAGGATTTGATGCTCTTGTCGAAGGAGGATTGCTGCAGGAAAGACAATACTTATTGAGCGGCTCTCCCGGCAGCGGCAAGACTACGTTTGGTGTCCAATTTCTCACGGCAGGGACGGTTGAAGGTCAGGCAGGAGCATATATTGCATTATCCGAAAGTATCGGAACAATTATAGAAGATATGACTAGATATAATCCACAGATCGTGGATCTTATCAAGAATAAAAAATTGTTTTTTATAGATCTTGGTCCTTCTGCAAATTATGGGGAATATGATGAGATATCAAATGTTATCACTCCTGATTATCATCAGCAATCAGGGGATACCCCTGCGAATCAAGCGCCTACTCCATTTTCCGTATTCAAAGAGGTGGAAAAACAGGTACAGCAGTTCGGCATTAAGAGATTGGTTATCGATTCGTTATCTTCGATCAGGTTCACAACACAGAACCCGGCAACTGAAGAGCGTTCCATCGGAAGGTTCATCCGTAACCTGAAAACTCTTGGATGCACAACTATTCTGTTATCCGAGCTTACAAAGCCCGATGCTTATACAATAGAACAATTCGCATCTCATGGCGTGATATTCCTGCATAATTTCATGGATAAGCAGGGAAGTATGGTCCGTGCTTTGCAAATCATAAAAATGCGCGGTACAAAACATGATTGTGAAATGCGATCCATTGAGTTTTCTGATAAAGGTTTAAAAGTTGGAAAAATACTTAAAAGTAAATAAAGAGGTTTTACGTATTACCAGTAAAAGTGCAGAAAAGGAAAAGGCAGAGATCATAAAGAAAATATCTGAGCTTGGCTTTGAAGTCGGCGTCAAGAACCATTCTGAAATTGGCTGGGTTTTAAGAGAGTATAATGACCTTATAGCCAAAGCTTCAAAATTAGGAATCAAAATGCCTGATTCCTATTATGCTGACGGTAAGACCAAAGGGAAAACCAGCAGGGATAAAAATATTGAAGGACCAAAAACCCCTGAAAAAGTAACTCCAGCAGTCAGGAAAGTCATTGTTAGCGACCCTGTAGTTGACCTTAATATTCAAAAAGAGGAATCCGGATTTGATCATCGCATGGAAAGACCCTCATTGAACGAGCTGCCTAAATTTGTGGAGAAAAGTAGCGCTACAGAAATTCCACGTTTCCTTGAAGGATTCAGGCCAAATAAAAGGAAATGAGAATTATTTTTATTGTTTTCCAATTTGATTTGATTTGCATAGTTGTAGCAAGCGATTTAGCAACTTGATATCAGAAAAATAGCTTTGAATATAATTTTGATAGCCAAAATATAGCAATATGCTAACAATAATACTGCATAATATTACTCTATTATATTTAGCTTTAGGAGAAAAGTTCAGCAGTTAAATTTATATCTTACATTCAAGAGGTAGCTATCAACGGATATGATTTTTGATTTGTGGTCATTTCACGGTTCAACATCGAGAGGACAAAAAGAAAGTTTTCAGAAAATTGGACGTGGACTCTGAAAAATTTTAAAGATATTGTTGAATAACAGAGGTCACCAGGTGAAAAATTTGAGAGATCCCGCTCGACCTGTTACTTCTAAAAGCCCAATGCAAGATGGGACTAAGCTGGAGGACTGTATATCTGCATATCAAAACCAAAGAGAGAAACTATCAGTT
>JBAQLI010000121.1:0-11325 GCA_049301735.1 Candidatus Methanoperedens sp. | reverse complement strand
TTCATATCGGTCTGTTGCCAGACTGGATGTGGGGTTCAGTTCTGAGGCGGTGGCTAACCTTTCCTCATGCTGGATTTTCACCAGATGGCGAGTATGAGCTTTGCTCGGCACGCCCGCGTCATCCGTGGCATCCGTGTTCTATCGTTTGTTGATGACTCTGTTCTTTTGCCCATGGTGGTTGCGTGGGGTTGATGTCGCGCGCCGGAGATTTTATTAGTATATTTTTATAAATATATTGTCATGGAAAACAGAATCTGGGCGACTCGATGAAATCTGCAGTTAAAAATTTTCACATTTCCAATGATTGCTTCGGTTTCAGATCGGCGCGCCGGACAGTGTGAGTATATGTCAATACTGTAAATCCCGCACCTCCTCCTTATTCTGAACCCTGCGCCGCCTTTTTCTTCGTGCAAAACCCCAGCCCCCTTCTGACTATCGAGGCGATGAAACCAGCGTGCATTTCGCAATTCGACGAACAGTATTCAATTATTATCTCCCCGTATTTGCTGCGTTCCAAAATATCCCCTCTCATCAAAATCCCCCCTGCGCCCATCATCCCATCCAGGCATCCCCAGCCCAAAGTCTCCAATCCTGGCACTCACAAGCGCCATGAACACTGGTCTTTTTGCTTTTGATCCCAGAGCGCCGGTTTTGATCGGGATCAGATTGGCATCAATGTCTTGCATTTCAAAGATAGCCTTTGCGAAATCAAACCATGAACAAGAGCCCCTGTTCGCCACTTTATAAATCCCGGAAGGCAGCTCTTTCATAAGTATATCCTGCATCATCCCGGCCGCATTCCTGGTATATGTGGGGGACATCACCATGTCATCCACGACCCTTATCTCCTCATTATTTCGCGCCTTATTTATCATGGTCTATCAATAATCGTGACTTCTTTTTTTTTAAACATTTAACTCCACCAGGCTGCACACTGCTATCTTAAGGAACTGTGATGCTGAGGTGGTATAAAAAAACGCGGGCGCCAATACGTGAATATAAAAAGGGATGGACGTACTCTTTGTAATTTTGTTCATTTGTTAATTCTCCATTTTTGATACCACTCTGGATTTTACATGTATTTTGCTTTCGTTTTTTATGTCTGTAAATTATATAAATGTTGTTGTGGGGGGGGTCACATATGCATGAGGATGATGGCGGAATCCAGGATGAAAAAGTCGCGTGATATGCGGCAATTGTGTATTGTTTTTTTGAGGGTCGTGTTCTTTTGCAACCTGGTGGTTGCATGGGGATTGCGGAGGCGCCGGGAATGATGGAACCTGTGGTAAAGTTGGCTTTTGTGCGGGAGGTTGCTTGGGCTTTCGCGTAGCGCCGGAACAATAATTATATAATATCAGTGTAATCAAATCTGCGCGCATCTGCGGTTTGTGTTTACCACTTTAAGGAGATATTCACGGTCTCCAGACAGTTATGCCTTCTATTCGCTCAAAATCGCTATCGTTGGTGGCGATATCAGATATTGATTCATATTTCATTACAGCCAGGTGCAGGGCATCATGCGCTAAAAGCATATTTGCCTTCGCTACATCAATACTGCCTTTAAAAACGTCTGGCGATATCCCATATACAGTAAGATTCTCTATTTCCTGTATTCTATCGATATCTTTCCATGAAGCCCCAAGCAAAGGAATTTCTTTGTGATTTTTCTTCAAGAAAGAAACTGTATCTTTTATCGGAATATGAAATTTATCTGATGCCTCGATTAAAATCATCTTATGGAGAACTTCATCAAGAACAAGTGTTGAGGTAACACCTTTAATCGCTCCATTTTCAACATCTTTTAAAATTCTATATGCACTTTCACCAAACTTCGGATGATCAAATACTTCATATAGAAAGATATTGGCATCAATGAAAACTATTTTACCTGTTGGAATTATGCTTAATCCTCGTTCAAATCCCATATTTGCGCCAATATTATTTCATCGATCTTGTCGGTATTTTCAATTTTAATAGATCCTCTAAGTTCATCTACGATTGTCTGTTTCGATCTTCGGGATTTTGGTCTTATTAAAATCTCATGTTTTCCGGTCAGAATTTCAAAGTTCTCAATACCGAGTTGCTTGAGAATCCCTTTCGGAATAAGAATCCCTTCTTTTACATTTTGTATTTCCATTTTTGAATCCTCTAAATAACTATTAGATATTCAATTCAATAGATATTAAACTTCACGTAGGTTTTAAAATGGATTCATGTCAAATGCGATGTTTCTACTAATTCAAAGGCTTCACGAAATTTATCCATCACCTGGTATCTGTACATTTACTTTTGCAAAGATTACTATTTAATCCGCAAGCACTTGCAGTTTGCTTACCAATAGCTGTGTCTGCTTTTTATGAAGCGCCGGAACTGTTTAAGCATGCTTATACTGTAAATTCCGCCCTCCCTCTTTATTCTGAACCCTGCGCCGCCTTCGAAAATAAATTCCATCCCCCGCCATGAAAACACTACCAACACGCCCCTCCCTGCGATCAAAAGCACAGGATCGGTATTTTGATTCCAAGCAAAAGGTTCTGTATTAAACTCAAATCCGCGCGCCTGATCGATATGAATGCTATATTCTGGACAGAATAGATGGAAGTAACAGCGACAAAGGCAAAGAACACAGTCAGAAACCAGCCTTCACGAAGGAAGGAAAGGGCTGGGGAGAAGATATTGATCCCAAGCATGAATACTGCGGTAAGGACAAGGGCAAGAACCAAAGTCACAATAACTATCGTGCTATACAGCCCGTTCTTGTTCTTTGACTCAGGAAGATATCTAACAAGTCCTGCGTCAAGTCCCAGCTTGGATAGCCCCACGATCAGCGCGGCTGCTGAGATCGCTGCGGTTGCAAGACCTATTTCCTTTGCTGGCATCGCTCTTGCTGCCACTATCCAGAAAAGGAGACCGAAAAATGCGCCGATAGCTGAGTTTAGCATGAGGGCGAGGGAGTTACGGTAGAGGGGGTCGGTGTAGAGAGAGCGGAGTTTTGATAGCATTTGAGTTGGGGGCTATTAGGTTCTGAAATGTATTTATGTGTGTTGTTTTTTGTGCATGATGGCTTATTGGCGCTGGATGTGGGTGATGGAAAATCTTTGTGTTTCTTTGTGGTTTTGGGTTATATCATGGCTTTGGATATTTTGCGTGCTTTGTAGTGAAAAAACGTCTGAGCTTTGTGGTTGCCTGGGGTTGATGCCGCGCGCCGGCATTTGAATATTTAAATAAGTATAAATAATCAGTTAAAAACAGATAATCAAAAGCCGGTTAAAATAAAAATCTGCGCTAATCTGCGTAATCTTGGATAAATAATCTCAATAATCCAGAGGTCGCTTCGGCTTCTGAATAGCGCGCCGGCGTCAAGAAAGCCCCTATCGGGGCAATTTAAACATGTCCAACTAATCAAAATGCACATCTTATCTCCCCATTAATGGGTTCATATGCATATCCATTTTGTTTAAGATGTTCAATATATGAGAAAGCATATTCTCGATTCATACCGATTTTAGCGGCTTCAGATATTACCTTCTCAATACTTGCTCCTCTTCCATTCTGATTAGTCTTTATCACTGATAGGATAAAACGTATTCTATCTTACTGACTATGTTGACAGTCAGATGGTGGTTCAACTGGTTGTGGTTCTTCAGTTGGATAACTTTCAGTTCCTTCATAACATGTTCCTATGAGTTCCATTTCCGTTTCACAATATGGGCACATTAGAGAGTCATATTGGAAAGTCTTCTTAATCTCTTCCCTCCAGCTTCTTTTATTGAGTATAATTTCCCTTTCATGAAATTCAGTTTGCCTGTGCTTGTATCCTCTCCTTGAATAGATACCGACATATCTTACAATTTTAAAATTTTTTTCTGGTATATGACTGAGAAGTAATCGAATGAATTCAAATTTCTCCATAGTTACCGTTTTTCTCTGTTTTGTTTCTGAATCTTTGTACCAGAAAGTTACCTGCTTTCCATCGAAGGCAATGATCCTTGATTCAGCAATGGGCGGATGCTTGACATATCTGCCAATGTATCTGGCCATATTCCAACCTTCTCCTTTTTCGAATCAATGTTCTGCATTTATTACGAATCCTTCTGGATTGTTCTTGAAAAGTTGATCAATAAAAACATTGGTCTCTCGACATTTTGGCATTTCTTTCTTTAGCATTGTCAATAGTTTATACTGCCATTTTTTCCTCCAAAATTTATATGGCATGTAATAGGTATTGATCCAATTCCATTGCCTGTCAAAACCACCTTCTGTGACAATACAATGGACATGAGGATTGTATTTCATGTCAGCCCCAAAGGTTTGCAATACCTGGATCATCCCAATCTTAAGTTTGGTTTTCTTTTTGCTTTTCTTATTTGATGAGGCTACCATCTCTTCCATCGTGATTTTTGAAGCTGCAAAAAGAACTTTCTGATACTTTGGATTCTTCAATAATTCCAGCATCTTATCTGAAACGGTAAAAACAACATGCCTATGAGGGACTTTCAGAAGAATATGATGTATTTTATCTGCCCATTCATTAGCTGCCTTTGTCCAAAAGCGGATAATCGATCGCTTTGAGAGAGAACGGATTGAAAGGAATAATATTAAAAAAATCATAACAGGATTCTCAGATATAAAGCCATGATTTTCAAGTCCCTGACTTATGGGGCATCAGGTCATGTAATATGGGACACTACCGATATTTTCTATATCAAAGGGAGAGCGATAGCTGCTGAAATGAATATTACGGATATGCGAATGAATAGCCTGGATAATTAAGAAAAAGGAAGAGAGAATTCCGGAAATTAGACTTTTTAAGTTATCGTAACTGAGAAAGAACCTGAAGAGACATTGCTACTACTACCACTCACATCTCTGGCTTCAGCATTCCATGTATATGTTCCTGCTGATGGATTTTTTAATGCCACACTTTCGACCATAACTTTATTCAGTTTAGTTACAGGTCCCAATGATCCTAACACAAATTCAACATAGCCAACTCCTCCATTTGCATTACTTGGCTCTAAATACCTGAGTATATTTGAATTATAACTATAATTATAAACTAACCCAGTTTCTTGCACAAAAGAGGGGTTAAAATCATTATATGCACCACCATTAATTGAAAAATTGAATTTAACTTTTTGAGGAGTGGTACCTGTCGAATACATTCTGATTCTTACTTTATCGTTGGTGCCTTCAGAAATGGTAAATGTCCCCATCAAAGTACCAGCAACAGGATATGTCATTTCGTATTTTTCCGGAATAATCACTTTTAAATAACGATATTGGATGTCGGGGGCAGTTGAATTAAATATCATGCTACCTGTATATGCGGCAGGCTTATTTTTTTCTAATGAGCTTGATGATAAAGATAAAGTTAATCCTGGAGCCGATACCGGTAATATTGACATTGATATAACCGACATAAGTACAAACAAAACGATAAATGACCTTAAGATATTCATAATTAAGCCTCCGCAACTCTGATGTTTGAAAAAATGTGAACCCTGTTCCATATTGGATCACTATTAATATGAATGAAGGATATAATACTCTCCCGCGAGTTTAATTCAATAATCATCTTTTTCGATAAACTGTTGAAAATATTCATTGATACCATAGTTACCTACCTTATGTAGGTTAAGGTTTGATAGTATAAAGAGGTTTCGATTAAAAAAAATACAGATGCAGATACTTATTATTATGAATTACATTGGCCCGACGATAAGCTTATCACATATGTTACCAGAAATGAGGGATTAAACATGAGATTTAAGGAGGTCCTGGTGAATTGCAAATCAAGATTTTTGTTCAAAAATCATTAAACGCGATCGCGGTCATTGGTGTTGTTGTTTTTCTTCTTGCTGCCCAGCCGGCATCAGCGGACACAAAAATTGTTCTTTCGCACTCCATTGATATTCCGGATAGGACAATAATATATGAGAACAATTCATATGAGATCCGGACCATGGGCTCCTATCACATGGATGAGTCTGTGAATATGACCGTTACAGTTACGGATATCCAGAGTTACACGATAGTGCTTCTTGATAGGAAAACGGATTTTCTCTGGTACGAGATCGTTTATCAGACTAAAGGAAAAGATGAATTGACCATGCCGGCTGGTATGGCTGCATCCCCTGGCACATATTTTTTTGCTGTTTTTTATCAGGGTGAAATCCTGGCTTTTGAGCAGGTGTTGTTCTCAAACGTAACAATGAATATGGAATTAAATATCACCAGTGTGGCTCCCGGAGGTATGCTGCAAGCAAGTGTTACAGCCGCGCCGGACATGGATCTTCCGGTCAAGGTCGTTTTGACACAGGGCAGTAGCAGTCTTGAGTTCCCATTAAATCGAATTTCCAGCGGCAACTATGAAACTGATATTAAAATCCCTGTTAGCGCTTCTGGTAATTTCTCATCATATGCTGCAATGACTTCAGGAAAAACAGTACTTGGACATCCAGAACTTGCCGCGGCGGCAAAAGGAAGGTCACTTGAAATAACCGGTCTTCCGCAGGGATCAAGTGAACAGACAAAATCATCCCCGGCGATCGGAGTCATTTTTATTATAGCGCTTTTTATCCTGGGATCTAAAAAGATGAGGAAATAATTTGCCCCACTTAAGAACTGCCGGACTCTATAAAACATACTGGCTGGATGAAATCAAGATCCAGTCACTCATCGATATCAACCTCTCCATCGAGCAGGGAGAGTTCGTTGCCATCACAGGTCCAAGCGGTTCAGGAAAATCAACATTGCTTCATCTTCTGGGAGGCATTGATACTCCCACAATTGGAGACGTATTCATAAAAGAGACCAATGTAAATACGATGAAAGCAAATGCCCTGAGGGATATGAGACTCAGAGAACTTGGTTTTGTTTTCCAGCACTTCTATCTTTTACCAGTCCTCACAGCACAGGAGAATATTGAACTTCCAATGAAAGAGGCGGGCCTGCCAAAAGCGCAGCGCAAACAGCGAATAATGGAACTCTTGGATGCAGTAGGTTTGCGCAACAGGGCAAATCACATGCCAGGACAGCTTAGCGGAGGCGAGCAGCAAAGAATAGCGATCGCCCGTAGCCTTGCGAATAATCCTTCCATTATCCTTGCGGATGAACCCACAGGTGAACTGGACAGCGCAAACGGCAGAACGATCCTTGAACTCCTGATCCGGATCAACAGGGAGTTTGGAAAAACGGTCATAGTCGTCACGCATGACGATTCCCTGGCTCATCAAGCCACAAGGATCATCAAACTTCATGATGGGAGAATAGTCCAGTGATGTACGCTAAGATCGCCTTTAAAGGATTATTTCGAAGGAAATGGAGGACACTTTTCACATCATTTGCGATCGCCCTTGCAGTCTCAATAATGATCCTACTTGTTTCCGTGGGTGTGGGTCTTAAGCAGGGAACTGCAATGATGTATGAACAGGATGTGGATTACTGGATAATCCCAAAAGATTCAAGTGTTACTGATATTATGTCCAATTCCGAGAAAACGATGCTGGGGAATGTGCACCAGAGTATTGGCAACATTAGCTCCAATCCTGATATTCGCTATGCTACTCCTGTCTTGAACGGAATGCTTTATGCTTCCAATGGAAAAGAACCCAAACTTATTCTCGGTTTAGGGTTGATCCCCGGAAATACGGATAAATTTTCAATTCCAACCTATAACATGACCCGTGGAGATCCCCGATTTTACGGAAAAGCAGGGACAGGTGAGATTTTGGTAAATGAGAAGACCGCCCGGCTTTTTGACCTGAAGGTCGGTGATACTGTGCGTCTTGGAGGTTCAAGTAACCATCTTAATACATCATTCACAGTGAAAGGAATATTCAGTGAAACTCAATATTCTCTCAGCCCTGTCGTCGTCCTCCATCTTTCTGAACTCCAGGAACTCACAGGCAACCTCAGGGGAGACAGGGCCAATTACATTATAGCACAGGGGAGCAATTCTCTTGACTACCTTAGAAAATATTTTCCAGATACTGAGGTTATGGGAAATAGCGAATACTCGACTTACAGCGTAGTAAGCGATGTAAAAATCCTTGCAACTGCCGCAGCTGTTTCGATAGTTTCCATGCTTATAGCTATCCTGTTCATCAGCAGCACCATGATCGTATCCATGCACGAAAAGCAGCATGAATTCGCTTTGATGATGGCGATAGGAATATCACATAGCTCTATTGCGAAAATCGTGATATATGAGTCAATTTTTCTTTCAGCTTTGGGCGCATTAATGGGGATATTATTGAGCTATTCTGGACAATTTGTGCTAAATATTGCTGCATATAGTTTATTTGAAGTAGGCCAGATTGCTGTTGTAAATCCCATTTTATTTATTGGCAGTATCGCAATTGCACTTTGTGCAGGTATTATTTCAGGACTTTTACCAGTTATTATGACCCAGCGGATCAATATTGTCAGGACATTGGCAGATAAATAAGGTTACACATATGCTTGCTATAAGAAATCTGGCAAAAAAGAAATTAAGGACGTTCTTCACGATGCTGGGAGTAGCTCTAGGCATCGTTTCTCTTATCCTCCTTGCTTCTATAGGGAACGGTTTACTCTCAACCGGAGGGAAGCTTCTTGAACAGAGCACGATCCATCTATGGGTAACAGGAGGTGCCGCAGATATCCAGTCCCAGTACGCAGGAACAGGTGATTCAAAGATCAGTGATGCCCATAGATTTGTCGAGGATTTCAGGAAAAATAAAGATATCAATATGGTAACACCTATGCTAACTGAAATGGTCTATGCGTTCAAGAATGATTCAAGGCCAAGAGCAGTCTTTGGACTTGGCATAGAAGCGTCAGGTGGGACCTTAGTTAACATCATACAGGGGAAAAATCTCGCGATTGATGAGCACTATAATAAAGGCAGATTCGATGGGAAATGGAATAAGGAAATACTGATCGATAATAGAACCGCAAATCTCCTTGATGTTCATGTCGGGGATACAATTCATATTGGAAAAACACTGGCTGAAGCAAAAGAACAAGAATTCAGGATAATAGGGCTTACGAACTCTCTCTCCCGGTTCAGTTCGAACCCGATGGTAATTTTCTCGCTTTCCGAGTTTCAGGACATAACAGGAAACCACTATTATGACCAGGTGTCCATGGTCATGATCCGATTCAAAGATCCTGAGAAGGCAGCAAACTTTAAGATCGAGATCGAGCAACGGTATCCTCTCTATACGGTCAGCACAAACCAGGATTATTTGAAAAAGGCATTAAAGCAGAACAGCCTTCTTATTGCCAGTGCTGCTTCCATCGTGCTGCTTGCAGTGATCATGGGGACAATGCTAGTTGTTAATACCATGATACTTTCCCTTCACGAAAAAAAGAGGGAGATCGCCATCCTCAAGGTGATAGGTATGAGCAGATGGTCAATCTTCAAAGGCATCGGAATTGAGGGTATTTTGATAAGCTTTCTTGGTGGAATTATGGGAATTCTTATATGTGTTCCCCTGTCTTATTTGATCAACAAACTTATTTATAGATACGTGGGATTGGATGGTCTTGTGGTTATGCAAATGGAATACATTTACCTTAGCCTTGCCGTTGCGATAACAATCGGTATTCTCACAAGCTTCGTTGCTGCCATGCAAATTGGCAGAATGAAGATAGCAGATTTGCTCTGAAATTGATATTATTTTTTCAAGCATAGTTAACCGTTTTCTGCTATCCCATTATGATAAGCGTACTTTGGAATCATGACGAAGGTTGGTGCCAAAGAAATACCGCGGAGCGTCTGCATTTTATCGCTTTTTTGAATTCACTGGTTTTTTTGCCTGGTGGTTGGGTGGGGTCATATCGTGCGCCCTGTTACTATATAATATAAAAGTAATGTTATTATATATACTAAATGATTATCTGGAAGCTTACCCTTAAATCTGCAAAATCTGCGGATCGTTTTCGTCTTTACATTTTAAGTATATATTCAATTATATATTGCCCCGATCCCCCCGCCTCTACTTTGTCATCGGCCACAGATAGCGATTTCCTTGACAACCGCACATTCTTCATCTCATGCGCCCCCTCCCCAATCCCAGCGAACAGGAACGAATCCAAAAACCTCATGCCTGCCAGCCTCAGCACCAGCGCCGCCGCGGTGGCGAAAAGCAGCAGGAAGGCTATGTTGTGGAAATCCCCGTGCCTGATGGGAGTTGTGAGGACATTCAGGTCTAATTTCTTGAACAGCTCCCCGGCGACTATATCAAAATCAGGTGCAAACGCGCTGGCTATGATGATCCATGATGGGTCCCTGCGCCTGTGCGCTTAAACCAGAGCATTCCGGCTATGATTGCGATGGCTGTTGAGTAGATCAGGTGTTCGAATAGCACAGGTTGCTATTTTATGCTGCAGGTAGATAAATATGGTGATGAGGGGTGTTCTTTGCGTATGATGGCTGCCCCGGATTCTGAATGGCGCCTGGAATTTTATAATCAATTGTGTATAATTTTAGTATCATGGAAGAAAACTATGTAAGTATCCTCTACATTAGTGTTCCATCGTTTTTTGATGGGCCTGTTTTCTGTGCATGGTTGGTTGTATGGGGATTGTGAGGCGTCGGGATATTTATCGTCATATTTTAATAAATGTTTGGCGAAGGATGGATGATCAACCACAGAGGACACCGAGACCACAGAGCTTTGTTGTTTTCTCTGCGTCCTCTGAGAACTCTGTGGTTTTTTCTGTTCTGTATGGCAACATCTCCTTTTTATGGAGCGCCGAAACTTTGAAATTATAGAAAGTAATTTATTGATTTTTAGAACTGATTATCTGAAACCATAGCATTAAATCTGCGTTCATCTGCGTGCATCTGCGGTTTGTGTTTTTCACTTTAAGGAGGTTGCATTGGCTTCCGCCAGGACTGCGGAAATATATACAATATGTGGTAATTATTATAACCAATTTTCAATTCTTAATCCATCAATTCGTTCAAAATGCTTTTCATTATTAGTAACAAGTGTTAAATCCTCAGCAAGTGCGCATGCAGCGATAAAAATATCTGCATCATCTATAATATTTCCGATATCCTTAAGTGAAACTTTTATTCTCCCAAAAAGTTCACAAATTGCCTCACTTGATTCAATAATGTATAGCTCCTTTTTGAGTTTTTTAATATTACTTATGTTTTTTTTTATTTTTTCAGATTTATAGGCTCCATAATACAATTCACTCAGTGTTATAAATGATATTGAAAGAGAATCTAATCCAACCTCAATTGCTCTTGATTCAATGTTTTCATAACCTTTTAACCAATAAACGCATATATTTGTATCAAGGAGATAATTCATAGTTTGACTT
>JBAQLI010000120.1:0-15715 GCA_049301735.1 Candidatus Methanoperedens sp. | reverse complement strand
CATCTGGGGTGTCGCACTGGCAGTCGCTGCTGTTCCTGAGGCTCTTCCTGCTGGTGTTACAGTGTGCCTTGCACTCGGGGTGCGAAGAATGGTAAAGCGCCATGCCCTTATCAGAAAACTGCCATCGGTGGAAACACTGGGTGCAACTACAGTCATATGTTCCGATAAAACAGGAACGCTTACTCATGATGAAATGACAGTCACAAAGATATTTGTTGATGGCAGAATGCTTGAAGTCACAGGTGCAGGTTATGAACCAGATGGGGATTTTCTTGAGGGTAACCGGAAAATTGAGCCGGAAAAATATGATGATCTTAAAAATTTGCTCCTGATAAGTGCCCTGTGCAACGATTCTGAGCTTATAAATGATAATTCGGTATGGCATATAAAAGGCGATCCCACAGAAGGAGCCCTTGCGGTTGCCGCTGCCAAGGCCGGGATCCATAAACAGGAAATTGAAAAAACATTTCGGCGTATAGGTGAGATCCCGTTTTCATCAGAGCGGAAAATGATGACAACGATATATGAAACACCTGACGGGCTTTATGCATATTCAAAAGGTGCACCTGAAGTAATACTGGATTCATGCACCCGCATCTGTCATAACGGCTCTGTTGTTGATCTTGGCAGTACAGGGAAAGAAAATATTCATGATACCGTCAAAATGATGGCGGAAAAGGCGCTTCGAGTAATGGCTTTTTCATACAAACATTTTGAGAACGACCCAGTTAACAATGATACTGAGAAAAATATGATTTTTGCAGGGCTTGCAGGTATGATCGATCCGCCAAGGGAAGAGGTAAAAGAGGCAATTGCAACATGCAAACAGGCTGGAATAAAGACAATTATGATAACAGGTGATCATGAAATCACAGGTTCTACTATTGCAAAGGACTTAGGATTGCTCGAAGAAGGGGAAATGGTGCTGACAGGTGTAAAACTTGATAACCTGGATGATAAAGAACTTGATACTATTGTTGAAAAAGTCTCCGTATATGCCAGGGTTTCACCTGCACATAAAATGCGAATAATTGATGCATTAAAAAAGAAAGGGCATGTTGTGGCAATGACAGGTGATGGTGTAAACGATGCGCCAGCCCTTAAGGCTGCGGATATTGGCATTTCCATGGGGATAACCGGAACTGCGGTCAGCAAGGAAGCATCAGATATGATCCTTACAGATGACAATTTTGCATCCATTGTAGCTGCGATCGAGGAAGGAAGGAACATATACAAGAATATTAAGAATTTTGTATTGTATGGGCTTGGATGTCATATCGGGGAAGTGCTTATTGTACTTATTACGATGCTTGCATGGCAAACACTGCCGCTTATTGCTATTCAGATACTCTGGATAAACCTGATCACTGATGGCCTTCCGCCCATGGCGCTTTCAGTTGAACCCCCGGATATCGGGCTAATGAAGCAGCCTCCCAGGAAGCAGGATGAAGGGATAATTACAAAAAGGGTGATCCTTTATAGTTCAGGAGTGGGAGCTTTGATAGCAATGCAAGCTCTCTTTATTTTCAAGTGGACGCTTGACAATTCCGGAATTGTGAAAGCACAGACAATGGTTTTTACTTTGATCGTTATCTCAATGATGTTCAATGCGTTCAACTGGCGCTCTGAGAAACTTAGTGTTTTCAGGATAGGTCTTTTTTCTAACAGGACACTTCTTTATGCAGTTGCAAGCACGATCTTGTTGCAGCTTCTGGTTATTTACACTCCGTCCTTGAATCGTCTTTTTAACACGGTACCTCTTGGAATTGCTGATTGGGGGATCATATTAATTCTTGCATCTACGACGCTGATTTTTGTTGAAGCAGCAAAACACATTGAATCATATTTTCAATTCAAATCCGATTATAGGATGCTCAAGCCCGAAGTTTGAGATCACTTCAGGATGGATCTCACCGAATACTCCTGCTTTTTCACCGTTAATCAGGACATCAGCACATCTCCCCTCAATGAATGCGGGATCGTGTGACCCTGCGACCGTGTATTCGATCCGTCTTTCCCTTAGCACAGCGTCAATGATCGCCTGGATCTCAGTAAAGTTAGCCTGCGGATGTATCGCAACGCAGCCAAGGCGCTGGTAGGTCTTGCAATCAAGAACAACTTCCCCGGCCTCAAAAATTCTCTGCGGCAGCTCCCGGTGCTTATTTATAGAAAGTATCTCAAGAAGGTTTGGCAATATCGTCGGGCGAACGATCGTATGGTCTTCGCTTATGGGATAAAGTATCTGCGTTATGCCATTTGATTTTTCCCTTCGCATCATATCGAATTGCATTCTTTCGTTTGTGAGGGTAAAAGGCATAACTTGCAAATAGCCAAGACCTGTCATTATTTCATTCAGTGTATCTCTTGACCTTGATATCGGGTGTGACCTGCCTGTCGTGGAAGTTAATGGGAGCTCTGGTTTTATCTTATCAAAGCCATAGGCTATTGCGATATCTTCTATGAGATCGCAGTTATGAAGTATATCCGAGCGATAAGCCGGGACTGATACTTTAATAGAATTCCCGGAAAGTTGCGCCCCATATCTGATCTTTTTTAGACTGGTGATAATTTCTTCATTAGTAAGCTTGAAACCAAGAAGTTCCTCTACTTCATTACTTTTAAGTTCCATTATCCCCGGGGATATATCTGGCGTCTTGATTTTCCCATCGATCAGGACTGATTCGATCATTCCGCCGCGTTCTGCAAGTGAAGCAACAACGATATTTAATGCAATTGATACGGCAGGATCAAGACCTGTGACCTCGATAAAAAGATCGGTCGTCCTCTGGGTAACTTTTGTAAGTTCTCCGTTTATTATGGGCGGGAATGAGAGAACATTATTGTTCGCGTCAAGAATAAGCGGATATTTTTCGAATTTTTCAAGAAGATTTGCAAATTTGATGCCTTTGGGATGTTTCTCAAGAATATCACGCATCGATAGAGGCTCTATGAAGTCAAGCGGCGTGAATTTGAAATCCGGGTGCTGTGCGATGTACTTAAAAGGTGGTGTTAACTTTCCCATATCATGCACACCAATGGACACTTTTTTCCTGTTCCTGCCTACGGCCCAGTGCAATGATTCCTGAAGCGCCATAAGGGATTCTATGCTTCGTGAATTGAACTGTATTCCCCTGACTACGGCGCAGGCAAGATATGGACGGATATTTTTGATATCACTATCTTTTGTGATTGTTATCCCCGAAGAACTTATATTGAATTCCCGAAGACCCGTTTCAATATCCAGGAATCCTTTGATCGCCCTGGCTACGCCTTCAGTGCTATAAAGATCAGGCCTGTTGGGGAAGAACTCGATATCAACATGGTCGTCCTCTATTCGTTCAATATCGCATCCCATCATAGGAATGCGTTTAATAACCGTATCTTTATCAAGGCCCGAGAGTTCTTCCAGGTCATCATAATATAATGTAATAACAGGCATTTTAATCAGGCGAATAACGATTATAAGATATATTAATGTTATTGACCCGCGATAAGTTTCAACTTAGAACCGCAGTACGGACACATCAACCAGCTTGGCTCAATGGGTTTCTTACAGAACCCGCAGATCTTTGCTACTTCAACTTTTTTGATCAACTGGTTACCGCAATATGAACAATTATTCCATTTAGGATCATAAGGATTCTGGCATTTTTCACAAATTTTGTAAGTAGATACCCATTTTTGACCTTTAAGTTCGACACCGCATTTTGTACAGAAACGACATGATACAACCACACGTTCACCACATGCAACACACATGGGCACATCTTGCATAAGAGCAGGGTTTAGCTTCTTTTTCAGGTTCTCAAGACAAACTGCAGCTTCACGTTTTACCATTTCTTCAGTGTCTTTTTCAGCCAGTTGTTCAATTATTCTTACCAGACTCTTGCTGAATTCCGGCAATTCCATATCCATTTTAGCAAAATCCACTTTATCCTGGTTTATCGAAGAAGTAATGTATTTTAAAGTCATGAACCGCGTGGCAACTATTTTACTCTCCAGCTTTTCAAGCATATGTCTTCTTTCTTCTTCAGATAGTATCTTGCCCATTTTATTCGGTGATCTCCTCTATGGATATGGATAGTTGAATTGCGAATACGAAGAACAATATGAGAGTTACAGATAACAGGGCTTCAAATACCGGATGAAAGCCCTCGAAAATTACAGTCCCGATAGATCCTACAGCCCTTGTGATACCCAATAAAATGAAAAGATTTATCATTATAATAAAATTTTTCCACATAACATCCATAGTTTTCAAACCTTTCAATTCTCTTGAAATTCCCACAAGTAACTGAAACGATAAGACACTGCAGATTATCACTATCATTGATGCAACTGTATTCAGGACAATAAAGAAATCCGTACCCATTATTCAATCTCCTCTTCATCCTTGCTAAAGACTGTCCACGGCTTTGTCCGCATTGCATTGATGATCTTTCGAAGCCCGAATAATAATATGATGAAAACAATGACTTCTAATAGGGGGTCAAGAACTTTGACTATGTAGGAAAATAGATCTAATCCTTCCGGGGATACTGCAACATCGTTTATGGAGTTTTGGACTTTTATAACGTCCAGCAAAATACCGAACGCTCCGATAATATTCCAGAAAACAAATAATACCATTGAAATTGAGAGATATTTCCAGCTATTGGAGCCTTTTTGAGACCTTGACCACAATCCAGCAGCAAGATAAGTTGCGCCGCAGATTCCCAGGAGGAATGATATCAGGCGTACAATTGTGCCGCTCATATCTATTCCGTTTATGGTTCCTTCAAGATTTGAATCAGTTATGATTGAAGCAGGCAAGGACGCAAATAGCATTAATGAATTTTCCATAATATTTTTGATGACCTCAACCAATTTATTTTAAACTTATTCTTATTTTCAATTAATCAGGATATAAACCAATTTGTGAAGAACGTGTGATTCTTCAAATAATAAGGTTATTTGTTCACTTCTTTATACCAGTCGCATACCATACAAGTTGCATGTTTTTGAGCATCTGTTCCCTGTACCTTGCCGCCACAGAATGTTCCCGCTACCTTCCAGCAATCTTTGCCGTGATTTGGAGATGCAGGACAAGACCCCATTTCTTTAACTTTGATTCCGCCAACTTCTCTCCCGCATTTCTTTGATTCCCAACAATTTTTGCCTGTCATGATGACTCACCTCATTTCACACATTCATTTACTTTGGTGTGAAAAGTGTGTGAAAAATGCAAATCCATATTAATTGAAATAAACCTTGTAACAAGAAGAAGAGAACAATATGATAAAGAAAAACTCGATCCTTGAAATCAGCTGCGGAAGTCATTCAAAGCTGTACGAAACAAAAGGCAGGGAGTGGGATATGTTCGTGGGCATAGATATAAAAATTAGCCTGTGCAGGCAGGCAAAAAAGCAGGGCATGAATGTAGTATGCTGCGATGCTTTCAACCTGCCCTTCAAGCCGAAATCATTCCAGGATGTATATATCCAGTGCTTCACTGCGCTTCTTGAAAAAGACGCCCTTTCTGATGCATTCCGGAAAAGCGATCACGATGAGTTCTGCGAATTTATGGGACGTGAGATTGATTATGCCTGGCAGGTGGTCGATCCGTTCTACGAGTTGCTGCTTGAATGCAAGCAGGTGAGTGAACACATAATATGTCTTCCTTCATGCAATATTGAGATGAACAAGTATCTTGTGAATGCTGTTAAGAATCTTCCTGCTGTTACGATCGATGTTGATTACTCAAAAAACTGGGGCGGGAAAAAGAAAGCCTGTGTAATGTTCCTGGATATTGACTGTACAATATATGTTTAATTACAAACATTTTTAGCAATTAAGATTAATCTTAGGTGCCATGGTCAGAGTTCTGGCAACGGGTACATTCGATATACTACATCCAGGCCACCTGCTCTATCTTTCAAAAGCAAGAGCGCTGGGCGATGAGCTTTTTGTCATTGTGGCGCGGGACTCGATGATAAAACACAAACCAAAACCTATCGTTCCTGAAAAACAGAGGTTGACTATGGTCCAGGCGCTACGCATGGTAGATGCGGCAATGCTGGGGAGCGAGACTGATATGTTTCTGCCCCTCCGGGAAATAAAACCAGATATCATCGCTCTCGGTAAAAACCAGTTTTTCAATGAAAAAGAGCTTGAGGCAAAGTTAGTTGCCCAGGGGATAGAAGCAAAGGTGATGAGAGTTCAGGCTTTTGAGCAGGGCGAGCTTTGCAGCTCCGCGGCTATTATCAGAAAGGTACTTGAAAGGAACGGGAAGTCATACTGATTTCATAACTACTCAAGAACCGCTTCCATCCGCCTCAGGGCTTCTTTTATTCTCTCCTGGGACGTTGCATAAGAGATCCTGATAAAATCATTTCCGGCTTCACCGAAGGCTGAACCCGGTGTGGTAGCGACAAATGCCTTGTTAAGTAAAAGTTCTGCAACTTTTTCTCCTGTCCCATATTCGCTTACATCGGCAAAAGCATAAAAAGCGCCATCGGGCATGGCACATTTTATCCCGATCTTATTTAATCCCCTGACAAGCAGGTCCCTGCGTGCCCTGAACTCCCGGACCATTGCGGCAACCGGTGCCTGGTCACCCTGAAGAGCGGTAATACCTGCGTACTGGACAAACGAAGTTGCCTGGCTTACGGAATGAGAATGCAATTTAAGCATCTGTTCATAAACTTCCTTTGGCGCGTTCACATATCCGAGGCGCCATCCTGTCATTGCGTAGGCTTTTGAGAATCCGTTGACAGTTATTGTCAAATCCTGCATCCCATCCAGACTTGCGATGCTTATGTGTTCACGGTCATAGATGATCTTCTCATATATCTCATCTGACAGGACAAAAATATTTTTATCAATAGAAATATCTGCTATCTCTTTTAACGTTTCTTTGCTGTAAACACTACCCGTCGGGTTGCAGGGGCTGTTTATTACAATCAGTTTTGTTTTTTTAGTTATGTATTCACTGATATTCTCAGGTGAAAAACCATTATTTCGCGAAGTTGGAGCCCAGACAGTTCTTGCGCCTGCAAGCTGTATGCAAGGATCATAGGAAACCCAGGCAGGGTCAAAAAGAATTGCTTCATCTCCTTCCCTGAGAACAGAGAGTATAACTTCAAAAATGGCTTGCTTTGCACCAGGGGTGACAATGATATTACCCAGTTTTGTTTCAATTTTGTTCTCTTTTTTGAGCTTCTCGGCGATGGCTTTGCGCAATTCGGGTATTCCGGATGATGGCGTGTAATGTGTCTCACCGCGTTCAAGTGATGCCTTTGCAGCATCAATGATATGTGATGGTGTTGTAAAATCAGGTTCTCCAAGGCTGAAACTTATAATATCTTTACCCTGGCTTTTCAATTCACTTGCAAGATTTGAGATCCGAAGCGTTGCCGACTCAGTAATGTTTTGAAGTCTTTTTGCCGTCATAAAGTGTAGCTCACGACTAATTTCTTAATATTTAAGGCATTCTGAAGAATAAGAAAATAAAAAATCAAGCTTTACAAAATTCTTATTTGACAAATTCATCTTCAAGCTTGAGCGAATAGAAAAATATGGCTTCACCCTCAGGCACATCCTTCCAGAGGGTTTTATCCACGCAATCCTTGCCAAGTTCCCTGACAAGACCATCGTAGGTGACCGCAGCTATTTTGTCTATGTTGACCGCGATGTCCTCAATAAGTCCGTTATTTACATCTCGTACCCTGTAAATTCCTTTATTATAAAATTTGGGGGAGATCATTGTGCTCTTTCCTGTTTTTTTTGCCTCATTTATTTTATATTCGTCCAGATCAAGAGTGTGCGCTACCCTTTCGATATCCAGCCTGAATGTTGTTAATGTGTTCAAACCCATCACTTATAAAATATGTACATACGTCTATTTATTTCTATTTGTCACAAAGTTGTATTTCTATTTCCATCAATTCCTCCGCGATCATGGAATTTCCAAAGACTTTTTTAGCCTCATGCAGCAGCACATCCCTTTTTTCACTGTACCTTGAACTGATGTGTGTGAGTACCAATTGCTTTACTTTTGCATTTTTTGCAATGAGGGCTGCTTCTTTTGAGGTTGAATGTTTTGTTTCAAGAGCCCAATCTTTCAAATCCTCAGCAAGGGTGCTGTCATGTATCAACAGGTCAGCTCCAGCACTTTCTTTTTCCAGGTTTTCGCATGGCCTTGTATCCCCGGAATACACGATCTTCCTTCCAGGGCGGCTCTCACCTATCACCTGTGATGGCAGGATTGTCTTTCCGTTAATTATGATCGCCTCGCCATTTTGCAGTTTTGAGAACAGGCGGCCTACCGGAATACCAAGTTCTATTGCTTTTTCCCTGTTAAATCTTCCCACGCGTTTTTTCTCTTGAAGCACATAGCCCAGGCTTGGAATGCCATGGTCCGTTCCAACCGCTTTGATTGAATATTCTCCTTTATCAATAATATCACCATCCTCCAGTTCGTGCGCATTAATTACAAAACTGAGCTTGTAATAGCCAAGCTGGATGAGTAGATTTATAAATTGCTTTGTCCACACAGGGCCGTATATATCAAGCGGTTCTTCCCTTCCATTAAAAGACATGGTCTGGATAAGGCCGGGAACACCGAGAAAATGGTCTGCATGAAAATGTGTGATAAAAATAGAGCCCAGCGTCATGCCGGTCTTTGCCCGCATCATCTGCTGCTGGGTCCCCTCGCCGCAGTCAAAAAGCATCATATCACCTTCCCGGTTGACAAAAACAGAAGATGGGTTGCGGTCTGGAGTGGGAAGCGATCCGCCTGTGCCAAGAAAAGTTACACGAAACATAAAGTGCTTAATTGTGCTGGAGATTTAAATAGGTGAGTTTTTTAAGAAGTAACACAAATCATTAGGTAGGTAGAAAATGAAAATTTCAGAACATATTCATTCAATAAAGCTCCCTTTCCAGATACCAATCGGTCAGGGGAAAATAGTCGAACGGTTCGTTTATGTCTATCTGATCTATGGTACGAAGATTTGTCTCATTGATACTGGAGTTGCTTCTTCAGAGAAAATAATCTTTGATTATATCAGGCAGACGGGGCGAGATCCTGATGAGATATCCTTGATAGTTCTATCACATTCCCATCCGGATCATATTGGTTCGGCGCTGGCAATTAAAAAAGCAACTGGTTGTTCAGTCGCTGCACATTTAAGTGAAAAATCCTGGATAGAGGATGTTGAACTTCAGTCAAAGGAACGCCCGGTTCCAAATTTCCACTCACTTGTTGGGGGATCAGTAGATGTTGATCGAATCCTTGAAGATAAAGAAGTCCTGGATTTAGGTAAAGGTATAAGCCTGGAAGTGTTCCATACCCCGGGCCATTCCAAAGGGTCGATATCGATCTTGTTTCGTGAGGATAATGCGCTATTCACAGGGGATGCAATTCCAATAGCAGGAGATTTGCCCATTTATGAAGATATCCTTGCATCTGTAATGTCTATAAAGAAACTAAAGGATATAGGCGGAATCAATATTTTACTATCTTCCTGGGGTGACCCGCAGGAAGGGGACGGAGTATACAAGCTGATGGATGAAAGCCTGCATTATCTTCAACATATTCATAAGACTGTCATCAAAAGTGCTGATATTGATTCTTCATCGGTGTCATCAGAATTATGTGGGATGGTTCTGGAAAAGTTGGGTTTGTCCGGGATTACTGCAAATCCACTCGTTGCCAGATCTTTTGAATCGAGCTTAAAATTTCGTGACAGATTGGAAAAAAGTGAATTGACCGAGAAAGATGCTGCCAAGATAGGGAAACTTATAAAAAAGTCCATACGCGAACAACATGATATTGAGTGAGCCGGGAAAATGAGACTGGTGATAGATACCAATATTATAATATCCTCCCTCATATCCAACTCTATACGGCGTCATATTCTGATGAATTCAAATATTGAATTTATAGCTTATAAAAAAACTAAAAAAATATCCCGCCTCCCGGACTCGAACCGGGGACTTCGCGGTGCCTGCGCGGTATTATGTGCTTTGCACATTATCCATACTACAGCCGCGCACTCTAAGCCACTGAGTTAAGGCAGGATTACCCTTCAATACGCACAAATATACTTAACCCTTTTCGTTCCTTTTTGGCAAAATCAAAATAGCGTTTTAAAAGCAACCCCCATGAATTTTATGAGCTGCCACTTATTTCCGGTTTTCATGAGTTTTTGCAGAAGGACTGAAGGATGATCCATGTCGCCATGTTCAGTTATGAGTTCTCTTATTTCAGGTTTATTAAGGAATGTTATGAATTCATTAAGGTTTTCATCACTTAATTTTCCAATGCTTTTATGGATTCTCATTCCGATCTCAAGTTCCCTGCCAATAGCGCTTCTCCACTTTTTTTCGTATTCCGAAAGTGTGCATTCTTTTCTTGATGCTCTTGCAGCGACTTCACCCGCGATTTTTGCACAAATTGCTCCCATGTAAATTCCCCCTCCCGACGTAGGTTTTACCTGTCCTGCCGCATCACCTGTAAGCACGACCCTGTCGGATACGGTTTTTCGCGGCGGGCCAAGAGGAATGCCCCCGACAACGTGTTCAGTGCGTGAGCCTTTGTATCTTGAAGCAACGATGGGGTGATTCAGGAGTTTTTCAAGATAATATCGGGCAGATAGCCCCGGATTCCTTGCCAGGCCAATACGCGCCATACCGGAAAATGGAACTGCCCATCCGAAAAATCCGGGAGCAATCTCATTTCCAATAAATATCTCCACATATTCCGGGTCTTTAGGGATATAAGGGGCTTCGAACTGGATCCCGGATAGGAACTTTTCACACCTGGGAAGCCCTGCAGCTCTTCCAACACAGCTCTGTATGCCATCAGCCCCGATGATAATATCTGCGGAAATTTCTTTTTTCTCCCCATTTGAAATTACAGATATTTTTCCATCATCCATCCCGATAAAACGGGTTTTCATGAGAATATCCACCCCACTATCTAAAGAGAGTTCAACAAGCGCCCTATCAAAAATTTTCCTGTCTATGACATACGCTTTTATATCTTTCCCCCTGATGTAGGCTTCTTCCCCATTGGGTGCATACACGAATGCTCCCCTTATTTTTGAAAGAACAAAGTTACCTTCCCCGAGTTCGCATTCCCTGAGTGCTTTTGTACTGATAAGACCCGTACACTGAACCGGTGAGCCGATGCTTGCATGTTCCTCTATGAGGAGGGTCTTTGCACCGTTTAGCGCGGCATATTTTGCAGCGATAGCGCCTGCAGGACCTGCGCCAACCACTACAACGTCATAGTTCATACGTCCCTAAAAGGGATGTTATGGTTAAAAATTGTTGTAATTATAGTCTTAAAGTTAAAGTTAAAGTCTTGAAATCCCGAAGGATTTCATGAGTACCTCTTGATCGATCTTACCGCTTGTAAAGGTCTTGGCACTGTTGAGTTCGTTTATCGTGATCTCGGAAGGTGCAAAAACACCTGCATCCACCTTGAAGAAATCAAATCCTGCTTCCTTGAAGGTCGTAAAGAAAGGTTTGCCATAGGAAGATGAGGTTCCGGAAGGCACTTTTACGATCAGTTCTTTCACTTTCTCCACATCGTACCTCACGTTATAGTACGTCTTTCCGCAGTATATGATGCAGTCATTCGTTGAGCCCATGCATTTTGTACTATCCCCGACGATCGGTGATATGGGGGCGATGCCATAACCGCTTTTTATGGTGTTTATATCAAAACCGATAGATTCCATTTTATGGATACCGGTCTCAACGATACGGGCTGATATCTGTACTGACCCTGCGATAGAAGCAGTAGGTGCAACCACAATATGAAGATTGGATGGGTCAACATTGCAGTCTTTTGCGATTTTTTCTGTGACCTCCTCAGGAGGCAACTTATCAGATTCAAGTACAAGTACTGCATCGCTATAAGAATCCTTGTAGTTTATTTCTGCATAGAGCTTCTTCGGGTTAAGCGAAAGGGCACGGGCAGGGCCAGAACCCATGGCAAAATATTTTCCCACACTGATGCGCCATCCTGCGTATTGTGAAGCCATACATGCGACTATCGGATGGTCGGTGCTGACCCTGATAGCTGGAACCATGATCCCGCCAAGGTCAAAAGTAGTATATTCCAGATCTGCGAGATCTGCAAGGCATATCCTTGAAAGGTATAAACCTGCTTCATAACCCCCGGCTACGTTCACTCCCGCATCAATGACCGTGGAACCGTTTTTCTGTTCATGTATCTCAAGATTCATTTCGTTTGCAAAATCAAGCATTTCGTTAAACACACAGAGTCCGGTTTCATTTACACTTATCATATTCTGATCACGCATTCAATCTCATATTCCTGATAAATAAATCTGCTTATTTTGATCGGATACAAACTATAATTGCGTAACCTATTTACGATGCTTTTACAGTTAAGCACCCATGAAAGCAGTTCTCGGGCTTGAAGATGGAACATTCGTTATTGGTGAAGGTCTTGGTGTAGAGGGCATTGTCCAGGGCGAGCTTGTTTTTACAACCCAGTACACCGGATATGAGGAAGCTCTGACTGATCCGTCATATAAAGGCCAGATATTGATGTTCACATATCCGCTCATAGGCAACTATGGTATAAGCGGTGAAACTTTCCAATCAGACCGTATGCAGGCTGAGGGACTTGTTGTTCGGGAAGCATGCGATCATCCATCGCATCACAGTTCCAAACGATCCATATATGAATATTTAAGGGATGAGGGAAAATCCGGGATAATGGGCATTGATACACGGATGCTCACCATCAAAACAAGGGAACGCGGAACTATGAAGGCCGCGATAATAGTGGGCAGTGATGATGGCAAAGAGGCTGTAAGACTTGCAAGAGAACAGGAAGATATTGGCAGCCTCGACCTGATAGGAAAAGTCACATGCAAACAACCGTATCAAATGAAAGGGCAAAAAGACGGGGATAATATTGTAGTAATGGATTTTGGTGTAAAGAGAAACATCATCAAGAGCCTGAACAACAGGGGAGTCAATGTCACAGTGGTTCCTGCAACAACCCCTGTAAAAGATATAATGAATTATGAGCCTGATGCAATACTTCTCTCAAATGGCCCTGGTGACCCGCAGCAGGCGGTAAACGGGATATCCGTGGTAAAAGAGCTAGCTGGACAGCTTCCCATATTCGGGATATGCCTTGGCCACCAGATCATTTCCCTTGCCCTTGGCGCCCGGACTTATAAAATGAAATTCGGCCACCGCGGCGCGAACCAGCCTGTAAAGGATATAGAACGGGGTATCGTGCATATTACATCGCAGAATCATGGTTATGCGGTTGATGAATCAAGCATTGATACAAAAGAGATCACTATCACCCAGTATAATACCAATGACAGGACAGTTGAAGGGCTAAAACACAGGGATCTCGACATTATGTCAGTCCAGTATCATCCTGAAGCGAATCCAGGGCCCCTTGATACAGAGAAGATCTTTTTTGACAGGGTCGTTGAGACTACAAAAAAGATTAAGGTCATGGTGAAATAAGCCTTCAAACATGAGCCAGGATGACCGTATAATTCTTCCCATAATATTTCGCGCATTTCGGACATGTGGTATAGAAAAAATACATCTTTTTGAGATCTTTGCCTTTTGATTTCACAAACTCTTGCATTTCTTTTGCCCACTTTCCCATGTTCTTATATGGCCCTTCAAAAACTTTCGAAAGGAAAGTCCCGGATATCTTTTCCATCTGCGCTCCCGGTACTTCCTTGCTAACAGCAATATATACATCAGATCCCCACATGGATTTTTCATCAGAAAGTAAGAGTGGTTCGGGTGAAAGGGCATTTGCAGCCTGTATCTTTTCCATGTTTTTAACCATTATTTTATCGAAATTTAACGGGATATGCAAAAAACTCCTCACATGATCCTTGAGGAATAGCTTATCCTGGAATTTGATCTCCTTATCCTCCCATGGCTTGGAATCGAATCTCGGGCAGCAGCCCGTTTCAGATTGTTCATATAGTTTGTCCATGAGTTTGCCCCCCCCTTTTGCTACTTTTATAATTTGTGGGGCTGGATATTTATGTTTTTCTTATGGGATCAATTTGTGATGGTAGTTAGGTCAAATGTGCAACACAATTAAGATTTATTATTATACCATAACTAGAATAAAATGTAATAGTATTAAGTCTTGTTATCATCTTTATTCATCCGTATAGTTACGATATGGTATTTGTATTTGATACAATGATTTTATTTTTTTTGTTTAATAAATCTAACAATTCTTTCATCCAACTCAGTTTTACGTAAAGCGGGCTCAATAATCTCCTTTTTCAAACCTTTGTAATTCTACACAGTCTTTTTTAAGTTTTCCAAAGCAATATTAAAAACAGGAATAAATTTTGAATCATCATCTAAGACCTCGTTGATCTTTATCTCATTATCGATTAAATCTTTTTCATTATAACCAATATTTAAAATTGAATAAATTATAAAGCATCCTAAATGAAGTTTTCCATACGACATTAATCTATCATTATATGGATCAATATCAACTTTGCTTCTTTGTAAAGTTCTAATATGTTTATTAATTTTTAGATCTATCTTTATTGGAATCAGATATAACGAGTAATTCATTTGTTTCACACGAGGAGAAGGAAAAACAGAATCATAATAGCCTTGAAACATTGATTTAGGATTTGTTTTAACTTGGGATGGTTTAAACAGAATTTGTGAACAATATAACTGAAATAGTTTTTGAATGCTAATTATGTTCTTCTTTCCTTGGTTTTTATAATAATTAACCCTTCGTTCATAATAAATATTATTGTCATAAAGATATTGTTCAATATTTTGCTGTATGTTATCATTTGCTTTCAAAGAGAATGTCTTAATAGGTGTTTGTGAATTCGTTGTTTCGGTAATTCTGTATATTAATTCTGGATCATCAGTTTCTATTATTTTAACAAGAAGAGAAGTCTTTGGATTTAAAAATCTATTAGTTATATCTTTTAATTCTTTAATCTCTCTTATAGCTAGTTCTTCTTTCGGTTTATCTGATAATAATTTAAAACGTTCTTTGTTATAAAGGGCCATATATAAAGCATTAGAGGTCTGGCATCCATTGACTATCTGTATCCCATATAGCCTGTATTTATCGCTTGGAAGTTCCTCAACTTTACGACAAGTTATTGTTAAACCATTATTGAAGCTCCAAAAATATTTTGATTCTTTATCGTTAATACAAGTCTCAAAAATTTTTGAATTTAAGTCGTTCTTCAGGTAAAAATCTCTGATGTTTGCATCAAAAAGATGTGTTTGATAGGTTTTTACTAATTTAGCTATTTCCTCTGCGTTGATTATGCTTATATATCCTGTTAATTTTTTATTATTTTCGATCTCTGTAATATATTTAAAAGTCTTATGATAGTTTATAATGTCGATAATTTCCTCTCCTTTTTTCTCTAAATCAACTAGCTTTTGAGCATCAAATATTTCATAAATATTATTTGAATATGCATTATCCATAAGGATTTTTCTTGTAGATTCTATTTGCTTCGAAAGTAAACTATCTTGTTCTATTGCTTCTTTTACTCCACCAAAAACCAAATACAAATGGTATCCTCTCCAAAATGATTGGAGATGGATAGTTAGCACTTGCATTTCAATAAATCTGCTAGTAAATTTTATTCGCTGGATCAATAAATATAACTGATTCATCACTAAAAATTTAATTGAATTTCAT
>JBAQLI010000119.1:0-11855 GCA_049301735.1 Candidatus Methanoperedens sp. | reverse complement strand
ATAACACAATCAAGTGTGGTTTATTCCCTCTCATCTTTGCCCTATCTCAAAGATGTTGTTCTTGTCAAAAAAGTTTTCCACTTTTAAAAACGTTTATCGGAAAAAACTTATCGAACGCTCCACTAGTGACAGCAACGTTGTTACTGGGCCTATAAAGGTGAAAGGAGAAGCAAAGTAATTTTCTTATACCGCTCGCATCAAGTCCCTATTCCAAAAGACCTGGCTATCTTTAGCGCTGCTGTCCCTATTGAGAGAACAATGCTTTTAACGATACCTTTTCCTTCAATTAAGATATCCTTCTTATCCATCGCATCCAGAAATGCATCAGCCGGTTTCTGTGTGCCCATGATATTGCGTACTGTATTTTCATTTGTTTTGACCAAGACTGTTGGATTAACTTCCGGGCTCAATTTGACAGCCCCCTGAAGTATCTTCGTTGCATCCGAGGAAGAAACTTTCATATCGGTATCAACATCAAGGTTTTGATCTTCAGGCATTTTCCCCACGGACATCTTCAGAGCGCACAGGGCATCTAAGGATGTTATCGCACCATCTTTATTGCAGTCACCTTTGCCTGAAGGTATCTTTGGTCCTACCTTCACGAACTGGATAATCTTTGCATCCTCAGTTACAGCCTTAACTTCAAGTTTAGTTCCATCTTTTAAATCTATGATAACTTGCATTTCCTCATTCCCAAGCAGGGTTTTTATAACCCCAGGGACTTTATTTGCATTCTGGTTGTAAACAGGTATCTTCTGGTACATATCGCCAAAAAGGTCGGCACTGACTGGAACAGTTGAGATGATTAAAATCATAAATAAAATAAAAATTGCTATTTTCATTTTTACCGCTTCTCCTTTTTGTTCCATCTGATAAGTATTGATGCTATGCTTACTGCGGTTATAACCAGCATTACCATTGTATCATCGCCTGCCTCTCTTGGGGCTTCACTGGTAACTTTAAATGTCCCGCCCTTGGTGGTGGCACTGATCTGTGCAAGATCGATGTTATGGGCTGTAACCTTCTCTATGGTCAGGTGGCTCATCGAACCAATGCCGCCAATCACCTCAAAGGTAACGGTGGCAAAGGTTCCGTCTCCATTTATTCCACGCGAATCGGCAAGAGCTATCGCAACCTCTCCCTTATTTGCATTGTTTGCCTCAATATATGCATTTTCTCCAAGCGTTTTGCCTTCCACGGTCATTGCTCTCAAAACAGCAGGGTCATACTTTAACACGATGTCCATGCTTCCCAGAGCTAATGCATCACTTATATTTAGCGGAACTCCTGTTGTGCCTCCCTTTGCACCTTCTGCATCATCCATACTTACTGTCAGACCTGATGCCTGCCCGATCAGGGCAAACAGAAATATTATTATGGTCATTGCTCTTTTCATTTTATCATACTCCACACCTTCACATGAAGAGCTGCTTATGCTTTCTTTTTCGACTTTGAAGTTTTCCTGACAACGAATACCAGTATCAATAGAACAATGATTGCTGCAATTATTATCGGCAATACAGGCAGTCCCTTTTCTTCTACATTAAATGTCCCGGGCGAGGTTTTTATTTGAACATCCAGCAGATTTATGTCATATCCGGTTGCCTCTAAGGATATCTGGGTCGAGGCTCCTGTATTTCCTACCACCTCAAAGGAAGCATCCAGTATTGCTCCATCACCTGAGATTCCCTTTGAATCAGCAAAACTGATACGCATCGTTCCGGGATTTAACTCGTTTGATTCTACCAGTGCATTCGAAGCAAGAGCCCCGGCATCTGCTCCCATCCCCTTCAAGACCGAAGGGTCGTAGTTCAGAACTATGCCCATTGCTCCAAGATTTGTTGCTCCTGCTACATTGATGGGAACCTTTACCGTATCTCCTTTTGCGCCTTTGGAATCAACCACACTCACACTCACAGGTGCTGCCAGCGCCTGACCTATAAGCACAAGCATCAGGATGATTGTAATTATTGATCTTCTCATTTCATCCACCTCCTCTTACTATGGCTTTGAGCATATCTCTTGCATCCGAAGAGTCTACCTTTCCATCTTTATTATAATCGTAGCACATATTCACAGCTCTTTTTTCCACAGCCATCTGAAGTGCTGCAAGCACATCTCTCTCATCAAGTTTTGTGTCACCATTGCAGTCCCCATTTATATTGGGAGTTCCAACAGTAATCGTGCCTGGAACTACCCTTACAGTTATCGTTATACCACCTGTCTTGCTTGCTGTGGTGACAGTGCCTCCTATTAAGGCAGTAGCCCCTGTGTTCCCTGAGACATCGAATATCATGACAGCGATAGAGCCCGAACCGCTTACTTCTTCCTTGCCTGCAAAAGATATCTTTAATCTCCCTGCGCTCACTTCATTCCAGTCGAATACTGCTCTTTGATTCAGGGCACCTTTTGTTATATCTTTTATTTTCAGGATGGAGGTGTCATAATTCAAAGTGATATCCATATTGGCGAGGTTATCTGCATTGCACATTATTATGGGTATTTCCACAGTATTCCCTTTGTTCATCGTCCTGTCCTCGATGTACAGGTATGGCTCGGTTCCTGTACATTTTTTAGAGACGGAAATGGTAGTGGGAGTGATTGTTGTAGATGGAATGGCTGTGGTAGTTGTAGTGGTTGGAACGGCTCTGGTGGTTGTCGCTGTTGGAGTAGATGAAGCAGCACCGATGACTGTCGTTGCCTTTATTGTACTTCCGTCCGAGAAAACAGCGGTTATAATAAAGTGCTGGCCATTGTTAAAATATCCAGAATTTTCAGCATATATATCATAGGTCGCCTCTGCGGTAATGGTGTCAGTAATAGGGCTGTCGGTAGGATTGAGAATCGCGCCGTTTTCCGATTTATGAACTCCCAGAATCCAAAAGCTATCGGTAACTGTATTCCAGACCTGACCAAACGCTGGCTGATCGTTTGTGTCAGCACTTTCCAGTTGTAGGGAGGACAAAGTCCTGGCAGCCTGTGTCTGGATCCTTAAACGGAAGTGACCGTCAACCGCACCCTCAGGCTGATGAGTATAGGTTCCTACCTTATTTTCGCCAAAGCCGATATAGCTTAATTCAGCTGTGAGTGAAGTGGAAGTTGTACTTACTCTTATCCTGCTGCTTCTTGCTATATCGTTATAACCCCCGGCCGGCCAGTTCTGGAACAACCTGAACTCGTATTCCCCTGCCTGTGATGGGGCTGTAAATGTCAGGGTTCCACTGGTCTTCCCTCCCAGATAGTAATATTCACCGTAGTCTTCATTTTTTGCTGTGATTGCATACATCGCAATCCAATCCTGCTGATAGCCCGGGGCTGTAAAGGTAACTGTGATTTTTTGTCCGGGCGACGCTGTGGTCGGGGTTGCGGAAAGACTGTATGAGGATGGAGATGGAGTAAATGTGGAAGGAGTAACTGAAGGGCCGGATATGGTCGTGGATGCACCTACCAGTTCTATTGCATCGATCTCGTTCCAGCCTGGTACATCTGTATTGATGTACACTTTAACAGTATTTGTAAGATAGATGGTCTGTCCAAAGCTTATATTAGACCAGGCATCCCTATCGGTTATTCCAGCACTGGGATCGGTTCCTGTCCATGCTGTATAATACACACCATTGGTATCCTTCATGTCGATCCTGGCAAGTGCCCCTGGACTGTAGGTTTCATGCACATTGACACCTTCCGCATAGACGGGGGTATTATAATTTAATTCTATCCACTGAATACCTTCATCTGCACTCCGGGTTGTCCATGCAGTATTAATATCACCATAAGTGAATGTATTCGGTGCACCTGTAGCCTGTGCAGCGGACCACCCTGCTGAAGAATATTCGCTGCTTGCTATTGCCGTCGATGCCCACTGTCGGATTGTGCCGCCAGCCGTTTGCCCTGCTGCGTTTTGAACAACCAATCCTAAAACCAGCGCCAATACAACTAACAACCAGCCAGCTTTTTGAACGAATTTAATTCCTGTCATATTTATTTCCTCTTTTTTGTTTATGTGCCGCCATGCAAATCAAAGC
This sequence comes from Candidatus Methanoperedens sp., assembly GCA_049301735.1. Classification (GTDB taxonomy): domain Archaea; phylum Halobacteriota; class Methanosarcinia; order Methanosarcinales; family Methanoperedenaceae; genus Methanoperedens. Next base: position 7,830 of record JBAQLI010000119.1, on the reverse strand, counting down.
AAGAACCTCCAATCTATAGAAGGCATATACGTATGAGTATGCCTTCACTATTCCATATCGATCCCATCACTCAGGTTCTCCTTTCCCACAAGGCTTGTAGCTGAATAACTCACTTTAGCCCCCTCTTTAATCTTAATTACTAATATGGTTAATATAGTATATATACTTTGTGATATATATAATAATAATGATAATACAATGAGCTGCTAAGCAGGCCCAGTTACAACGTTGCTATCACCAGACAGCACTTACCATTTGCTGTGAAACTCCCAAATAACATATTGGGTATTTTTGAGCAACCCCACCGAAAAGGTAAAGCAGGAATTTTTAAGCTAGCACTTCTTCGGTTACTTTCGGTTGTTGCCATACGATTTTCTGTTCAAGAAGGCTAATTATTTCATCGATATTAATTACGTTCTGCTGCCTATGAAATTCAAATCGACCGAGTAAGAGCCTATCCGAAAAGTGCGCCGACCTATTGTAACTTTTTACAATAGGCAATATGCATTATCTGAACGGATGCTTGAATATTATATACCTATTGTAACTTTTACACATGCCATTATTGACTTTTCGGATAGGCTCTTAGTTGCACGAATTTTTACTTCGTTAGCGTTTTCCTCAACAATATGGCTTTTTATCCCGAATACGCGATGCATTCCCATCAATGCAATTGCGCATCCATGCAGGTTTCTTTCTATCTTCAAAGTTTCTACAACTTCGCCTGCATCTTCAAGACCCCATGAATGCATCATTTTTGTCAATTTAATTCTTTCATTTTTATCGAGCATATGAAAAACATCATTGAACATTCTACCAATCCCACTTGCACTTTTCCTCCATCTTATTCGCATAGGGACAAGGTCATGCACGATCATGAATTCGATTAATTTACCCTTAAGTTTCATCTCTCAACCCTTTCATTATTTCGTCAATGGAATTTGTAACAAGTAAACCATACATGCATATGGATTATTGTATAAATATTTCATGCCGGTGTAATATTTTATGAACAATTTTATAGCGTCGGGGTCAAGGTGTAGAGAAAACTCAACGCCTTCATGATTGAGATGAATCGTACCCCTTGCAATTGTAATACCTATCCCATAAAAGAGTGTTGACCTATTTTCGGGGATAGGCGTAGCGTTAAATAGTTTCAAACCATATATAGATTGTCGACCTGCAAGGAATACTGGTCGTAATATACACATGAGTCGTTCTATCCCTGTCTTACGTAAAGCCGAACTGAGTAAGGAACGAGACATAGTATTGCAGGAACTGCAAGATTTAAAGCCTGTGGAGAATCCGGTAGGTATTCGTTGAAGCAGGAAGCCACAATGCCTTTAGGCTGTGGTAGTTCACTAAGAAAAAGAATCAATACAGCATAATGAATTCTGTACCCGGTGATCAGGAACTGCCTCTTGAGGAGCATATCAAGGAACTGCGTTCAAGGATGCTGGTAGTGGCTATTCCGATCATCCTGATCACTTCTATTGTTTTCATTTATTCCGGAGTGCTCTTAAAACTCATATGGAACAACGCAATTCCGCTGCCAATGACCATATACTCCCCGATGGAACTGATCCTTACACGATTTAAACTCTCTTTGGTTTCAGCACTTTTTATAGGGATCCCTCTTCTTGTTTATGAGGGATTCATGTTTACTGCAAAAGGACTTTATAAAAATGAAAAAATGTTTTTCATCAAGATCGTACCATTTTCATTTATACTATTCGTGTTGGGGGCAATTCTTGCTTATTTTTTTGTATTGCCCATTCTATTCAAATATACGATATTTTATTCAAATGATGTTGCAAACCCGCAGGTTTCAGTCATAAAAACAATTGACACGATAATTACACTGATACTCGGATTTGGACTTATATTCCAGTTTCCTTTACTCCTCATATCTGCGATCAAGATGGGTCTATTGAAACGTGATTTCATTAGAGGAAAACGAAAATTCGTTTATGGGGCTCTTATTGCATTTGCATTTTTTATAACTCCCGACCCCACAGCCATTTCAGAATTGATAGTGGCATTAGTTCTTGTAATGCTGTTTGAGTTCAGTTTGATAATTGCCAGATATTTTTGATCAGTATCCTTTATCTTTTTCTATGCCTGAAACGGGATGATCCAAGAGGCTTGAAACCACCAAGAAGTCCGGGCATCTCTGTATTTCCTGCCTGTTTTACAAGATCCGGGAACTCATTTAACCCAGACTTTCTTTGTGAATGCAGAACTCCAGATTCCTCAGTTTCGCCAGGTTCAATTTTCATCTCTGAAACATTTACCTTTTTCACAAGATCAGCTTTTTCAGGCGCCTTGGGACTATCAGTGTCCTTGTCCCTGCTTTTCTTACCGTTTAATTTGCCATCGTGGTAATGGGTTTCAGGCGATTTTATACCCAGCTTATTGGCATGTTCCACAAGAGTATTATATTCTCGTAATACCCAGCCAATTTCAGAGTGGTTTTTGAATCCCACTTCAAAGCCAAGATCATATATTTTCTTTATTAGTTCAATCTTCTCCTTTTCCATATTTGTATTGGTAATACCCAAACCCCCTTGTTTACTTCTTGAGCAGTTTTCCTACTTTTAGACCCTTATCAGAAAATTCAATGGATCGCAGCTCACAGTCATGCTTTGTTCCGCGCATTTTAATGATCTGTAAAGCACGGACCATATTTCCCTGCTTGTCCATGAAATTATGCAAGAATATCACACCATGGGATGCGAATTGTTCTATGGTATAAGCATCTGGTTTTGTAAGCTCGGAGAGAAGGATTGTTGTACATCCGAGAGTTTTCAGGTTGCGGATGAACCTGCTAATGGAACGCTCTTCCGATGCCGGCTCCTTTGAGGCGAACCTGATCTGAGACAACGAGTCTATCACCAATCTCTTAATGCCGAACTGTTTGACCTGATTTTCCACTTCTTTAAATACGGAAAATGGAGTGGGTGGTTGGTTCACAAGTGTGTCGCCAGCTTGCTGCATATAATCCGGGGTTATAAGATTTGACATCTCATCATATTCCCCATAATTTATCGTCGGACCCAGATCTATAAAGAACAATTTTTTCTTCTTGACGAGATCTTCAATCTGTAGATTATATCTTGACATATCCTCTACAAAGGTACCGATACTCTCGGATAATGCAACGTATGCTCCTATTTCGCCTTCAAGCGCCCCGGCTGCAAGAAATTGGACACTAAAAGTACTCTTGCCACTTCCCGGTGTGCCGCTCAACAAATACTGCCTTCCCTGTGGAAATCCTCCTTCAACCAGCGTATCAAATCCTTCAATCCCTGATTTTATTCTCATAACCATCACCTCATAATTGTTGTTATGGTGTAATATTTTTTCAGTATATAAAAGCATTGATAAATGCGCGCCTGAGGTAGTCCACATCCTGTTTTATTCCAGCCCCATATGTCCCAGGATATGATGATAATGTTCGGGAGGCATCAATGAATAAAAAGCTTTCTGGACAACCTCGCTTAATGCAGGATGGATATGCATTCCCCGGATTACAGGCTCCGGATTTTCTTCGTTTGTATACATGAGGTTCACGATCTCCTGTATAAGGATAGATGCATACGGGCCTATGATATGGGCGCCTAATATCTGTTTGGTACTTTTTTCAAATATGATCTTCACAAAATAATCTTTTACATCCATGGCATTGCCTTTTGCCGTATCTTCATATTTATGAAAACCGATCAGCGTGTTTGCCTGTCCGTATTTTTCAATGGCTTCTTTTTCTACCATTCCAACGCTTGCTATCTCAGGATACGAAAAAACAGCAGAAGGGACTGCATGATAATCTATTTTTATCTTCTGCTTCATGATCGCATTATAGAAAACGACCCTTGATTCATAATTTGCCACGTGCTTGAAGAGATATTTTCCATTAGCATCCCCAAAAGCCCAGACACCAGGTTGGGTTGTTTCAAGAAATTCATTTACAACGATCCATCCTTTTGCATCTGTATTTATTCCCCCTTTCTCAGGATGCAGTATGTCATGAGTTGGCCCTCGTCCTGAAGCAACCAAGATCTCATCAACAATAAAATCAACTTTTTCCACTTCGCCCCGGGCAATGACTTTTTTCTTCCCATCTGCTGTTGTTTGCACTTCTTCAACTTCATGACCTGTGATGATGTCCATGAATCCGGACATTTCTCTTTTTGCCAGCATTGAAATCTCCGGCTCTTCTTCAGGGATGTACTGCTTGTTCCTTCCTATAATAGTCACCTTAGAACCCATTGAGGAGAAAAAATGGCCATACTCTGCTGCTATGTATCCACCACCGATTATGGCAATACTTGCTGGAAGTTTCGTCATTTTCAATACAGTATCGCTTGTGAGATAACCTGCTTCCTCCAGCCCCTTTACTTGCGGTATGACAGTTTTTGAGCCGGTACAGAGAAATATCATTTTTGAAGTAATGGTCATGGCGCCAACCTTCATAGTATATGGCGACACGAATTCTGCAATATCATGATAATAATCCATATTCGGGTCGCTGGAAAGTCCAATACCTATGGATTGAATGTCTTCTGAAATAATTGACCTCATTCTATCCATAATATAATTGAAATCAACATTTTTCAATTCTACATCTATACCGAATTTTCCTGCTGTTCCTATTGTCCTTATAAGTTCAGCAGGGTATAGCAGGAGTTTGGAAGGTATACATCCCCGGGTAAGGCATATTCCGCCCGGTTCGTCTTTATCAATTACGGCAATTTTGAAACCAGGATTTGTTTCAAGGATTGTACCAACATAATTCATTCCTGAACCTGTTCCGATGACGATCAGGTCATATTTTTTTATATCAGACTTTTCCAATAAAATTCCCCATTAATTAAAAGTATTCACTTGTTCGTTTAAATCCTTTTTCGAATAGTCAAAATGTTTTTTAATAGTCATAATGGCATATAATTTATATCAGTCCGATCATTTTAGAATCAATGAAAGATGCCATCAAAATCGCCCGGGAAGGGGTTATCCTTGATCTTGAGATAACAGCAGGAGCAAAAGAAACTGCAATCCAGGGTTATAATCCATGGCGCAAGCGTATTGAAGTAAGGATCGCAGAAAGAGCCCAAAAAGGAAAAGCCAACGGAGAACTTATTTCCTTTTTATCAAAATTATTTAATACCAGTTCTAAAAATATAGAGATAGTATCCGGTCTGGCAAGCAGTAAGAAATCAGTAATGATCTTCCAGGGAAACCACGAAGAGATTTTAGAAATCCTGGGCTCGAAATGATTCATAGTGATCTTGAAGATATAGAACGTCTTGAAAAACTCGAAGAAATTATCCTGGAACTTAAGGAATTTGCACAGGCCGGGGCAATTATCATTGTCGAAGGAAGGAAGGATGAAGGATCTTTGCGATATCTTGGCATCAATGGTGATTTCCAATTTGCTTCACAGCAGCCATTGCTTGATCTTACGGATTCGCTCTCAAAGACTGGAAGAGAAATCGTGCTATTGACCGACTGGGATAAAAGAGGAAGTCTTGTTGCACGCAAAATAATTAAACATCTTTCTGCATATGGTATTGTGCCCAATACAGAAATCCGGTTAAGATTAAGATCCCTTTCAAAAAAAAGAATAAAAGACATAGAAAGTCTCAATAATTATGTAAATAAATTGAGATATGAAATTCATGGGATTATGAGATTTTAGAAGCTACCTTAACCATTTCACATCCGGCTCATTTTTCTCAGGCATTTCAGTTCTACCCCCGGGGTGTCCGAATATCAATGGAGCAACTGCTTTATAGCCATCAGGTGCGCCAAGTTCTTTTAATAATTTTTCATCCATGAGACCCGGAAGTAAACCGCCAATCCAGCAACTTCCGATACCTTTTGAATGAGCTGCCAACATCATGTTCTGAGCTGCCATCGCACAATCGAAATCAACCGTGGGCGAGTTTTTATTTCCCAGTATTATAACAAGCACAGGAGCACCATAGAGCATGTTTGTTCCTTTTGTTTTGAGGAAAACAAGAAAATCAGAAGCTTTTTTGGAACTGTTTTTCATTGGTTCAAGAATAGGAATCATTGACTTCTTACCGCTTTCAGATAACTTATGTAACAGGTCTTTGTTTTTAATCACTAAAAAGCTCCATGGCTGCATATTAAAGCCTGTTGGAGCATATCTTGCGCAATCAATCAGGAATTGTACATCCTCATCTGATACAACATCTTCATTATATTCACGTACACATCGCCTTGTTTTAATTATTTCAATTATATCTTTCAAAATAACTCACCCATATTCAAATAGGCTTGATTTTAGTTATAGTTTTCTCAAATCTCAATTTCTTGAATTTCGAATTGTTTCCCGAAATGAATTTCCTTCACTCTTCCAACCTGCCCATTTTCCAATTCAACCTTTATTCCATGCGGGTGATGGGAAGAATTAGTCAAAATTCTCTTAACAATGCCCCGGGTTATTTTTCCACTCCTTTGATCTTGCTTTAAAACTACCCCGACATTTAATCCGACTTTAATATTTACTCTATTATTAACTTCATTCATAATATGATTTAAAATTGAGTTATATGAAGATATACCTTATCGAGAGTCGTGTCTGCAATTGGATCAACTTGATTGTCATGAACCAATGCATTTTGGAATATTTAAGTAAACATGGTTTTTTTTATTATTTTTAAACCACAACGCACATTAAAAAGCACACCCTTTTAGATAATAGTGACCGGAAAAAATACCTATCCAACTCTTTTTTCCCACCGCCGGTCACAACCACCTCTTTACACCAACCGTAAAGTATTTATCTAGTTTACGCGCATTGTAAACTAGAGGATTATGAGAAAATAAGATGAAGGAAAATAAATGCACAGTGCGCTTATGTTGTCTATAATTTTATTATCCTTGACAATTTTATTTGTTTTTCTTGGATATATTTTTTACAAAAAAACGAAAACAGATATTATACCTGATATAAAGAAGTATGAACAACAGTTTGAAGAGGAATACAGGAATTTTGTTTCTGAAATTGATGAACCTGATAAGGATACAAACCATATTCCTGGGGATATACCATCTCAGGAGGCTAAGTGGTAATCGTTATAAAGAGATCCGTTTCTATATTCATAGCGCTATTGTGTTTGATAAACATAGCTTCTGCCGAGGTTCATGAGAGCGACAATATAAGTGTTACTCTTGACCACATTTTCATAACGAAAAAAAATAATTCAATTGAGATATCTGAGATCGTCGTATTCAGGAATGAGGGTGAAAATATCCATTACAGCAAGGACAACCATACTTTCTTTGCCATTTCAACTCCACCGGATATTAAGAATTTAAAAACCGAGGCAATGGAGTGTTGTCTTGTGCAGGACGAAGGAATAGTCTATATGGATCCAATGAAGTCCATAAAGTCCGGTGAAAATTTCGAGATGCGGATATCATATACACTCATTCAGGATCAAGAATATGTGTTCAATAAAAGCACTATATACAATACCTCTTCTATTTCGATGTTCATTGATAGAACAAGCGGGATGGACATAGAAAAAGTATCTGAGGTTATGACACTTTCAGGAAATGAATACAAAGTCATCAGTTTCAATAATCTCATGGCAGGGGAGTTGTACCGTCATAAGTTCCACATGCGGAACTTTTTTAAATAATATATGATTTTTTAAAGCAAACTGTTATGCTTTAATAGATATTTTTCTTAATATGAAGGCAAATCGCGATATTGTTCTTACATATCTCAGGGAATTAGAAGAGAAAAACAGCGGCTATTATGGCACAGATTTGAAGATTCTTGCCAAAGAATTCGGG
>JBAQLI010000118.1:0-18302 GCA_049301735.1 Candidatus Methanoperedens sp. | reverse complement strand
GGATATAAAAAACGCTTATGATGAAATAAATTCTACTGTTGCAAAAAGATTTCTCTTCCTGTTAAAGGCTCTTGACAGCGAAATGATGATGGTGACTGACCTTGGGGATTTTAAGACCGTTATGTCCGGCGGAACAAAGCTTGCAACGATGGGTTTTGGTATTGGGGATAGAAATATGCCTGTAAAAGGCGTTATCCAGCATAGTATTTCACAAGCCGGTCTGCTTTTTAAGCTTGACCCATATAAGGAATCAAACAGGGCGATGATAATAATTGAAGGAGATCAGAAATATCTGAATATCAATGATATCACAAGTGAGGTCGAGAAGTTATCTGCTGAAATAGGGCAGATCTTCAAAGGTATTCTTTTACGGGAGGGCCAAATGCCAAAAGTGCTGACTTTACTTTCGATAAGTTCTTCTTCTGAGCTTGACAGGTTATTTGAAATAGGTATTGATGCGGTGCATAAAGAACGGGAGAGAAAGGAGCAGACAATAGGATTGAACCGGGAAATAAAGAACAGGCTTGAAGGATTGGAACCCCAGTATTAATCGAAATATTCATATCACTATAAGAGGTATCGTATATTATGGCAAAGGACAAGAAATTAATGCAATCTGATATTTGCAACGGATGTGGAATATGCGTATCGGTCTGCCCGCAAAATATAAAACTTTCAAAAGCGGATGATTTTGATATAAATAAGGCAAAGCTTGCGATCTCAGTGACAATGGGCGCAGCAGTGATTAACCAGAATGTGTGTATCGCCTGCGGCATATGCACCCGCAATTGCCCGGTATCGTCTTTGACGATCGTTCCGGCGTGAGATCAAGGCGTATTTTTAACGCGCATCTGCGTTGTAATCTTTTTTCTAATATATTTGAGGAGAGAATACTTTGCGCTCTTCGCGTGCTTTGCGGTGTTTGATATTCAATGATAATAACGAACTAATACGAACCCGAACGAACTCCGGCAGTATTTGTCCGTACCTGTTAATGAATTCAAATTTCAGGGTTCACTCATGCAAATAGGAACGGATATCAAGAAAGCATCAGAAATCATCAGGAATAACGGCATAGTCATCTATCCCACGGAAACCGTATATGGCATCGGGGCAAATATTTTCTCAAATATTGCACTTGAAAAAGTGTTCGCCATCAAGAAACGTGATAAAGATAAGCCTGTTTCTGTTGCTGTTTCTGATATTAGAATGATGGAAGACCTTGTGTATATAGGGAAAAATGAAAGGCATTTTATTGAAAAATTCCTGCCCGGACCTGTGACTGTTCTTCTTAAAAAGAGGGATAAAGTCCCTGGCGTGCTCACTTCAGGATCGGAACTTGTGGGCATACGTTTTCCGGCGCATGAAACCACCATCAATCTCATTCAACTTGCGGGAGTCCCGATAACATCCACGAGCGCCAACTTTTCAGGTGAAGCGCCGCCACGAAGAGTGGACGAGATCAGGGTAGGCGCAGATTATATTATTGACGGCGGGGAATGCAAAGGTGAGCCTTCGACAGTGGTTGACCTTGTTAATCGAAAGATCATAAGGATTGGCGCAAATTTTGAAGACGTGAAAGCAGCACTTGAAAATTTTTAACACTGAATACATTAAAAACTCACATGTTATAAAGGATTAAATTTAAATCATATAATAATCATAGTAATCATGAATGCCTCCGGAAAAAAGTAATTCAAAGACATTAATAAAACTGATATTACTTATCGCAAAAAATGATGGTATTGAATTATCACTTATTACAAAAAACAAGAGATTAAGTTTTAAGAATGTTGAACTCTTAAATGAAATGAGTTTACTGGATTTTGGATGTAAAGGGGAAAGCGCCCATAATAAAATTCCTCCCGGCATATTGAAATTCAGAAATGATTTAGGTACATTCCAGGCCATTGCACAAATCCTTGATAACAAAGAATTGTCAAAATTGATGATAACGAAATATTATGAGAATAATCTAATATCATATAAAACGTATCTGACAAAATCACTCGCCAAGATCGATGAATCTTCACTTCCCGATGAGGATTACCTGGATTATGCCCTGCGCAATTCACCTTCAACAATTCGTTTCTTTTTGAAGGATAATGGCAGCATTGAATTATTGAAATCCACATATGATAACTATATCAAATCCGATAATGAAAATAGTGAAAAGTCGAAGATCGAGATGATGAACAAACATAATCTGCATCTGGTCTGGGAGAATTTGATATTTTCAAATATACAGGAAGATCATAAAAACAAGCTACTCTTGAACCCAAATAATTATTACACCGGATACTTACCAATAACCAAGAAAACCCTTGAAAAACTCCTGGAATGGCGCCATTGCGATAAAATAGAAGAGAAAAATTTTTTCTTAAATATGATCAAAAACTTCTTTAAATGAATATTTTATTTAAATCATGTATGAATAAAAATTCATTTTAAACTGCTGTTAGTTGGCTTTTGTCGGAGAAATTATTTATATATGTTGAGTTCTTATGACACAAAGGTTTTATTATGCACCTTTTTGCGACATGGAAAGCGATGGAGAAATGATTAAAAATGATTCGAGGGGAAAAAATATGGTAAAAGGAAAATATGTTCATAATATAATAATAATAATATTAGCAATATTGGGTATAGTCTCAACAGTGATGGCTGCACCTACAGTAATTATAATTAAGCCAACAGCCTCAGAAAGTATTTTTGGTACTTATACTCTTAGGGCAAATGTCACACCTATTGCAAACACAAGTGTCCAAAGTGTCCAATTTTTATACAAGAATGCGAGTAATTGGATTCTTATTGGTAATGGCTTGCTGAATGGAACAGATTATACATATAATTGGGACACAGTTCCCTTCGCAAATGGTTCTTATAATTTGAATGTTACAGCAATAGATAATACCGGCAATGCGACTTACAATACAGATATAACTTTTGTAATTGCCAATACTATAAATAATCCTCCTTCAGTTACTGTGATTTATCCAAATGGTGGGGAAACTGTAAATGGAACTATCATTTTAAATTCTACAGCTTCTGATTCTGATGGGACTATTGCAAATGTAACCTTTTATTATTCGATTGATGGCATAGCTTGGAATCTAATAGGAAGTAATACTGGTTCTTCAGGAAATTCATATACTCGTAATTGGGTTACCTCCAGTCTAAATGGTACAAACTTTTCTATAAAAGCAAAAGCTATCGATAATCTGGGAGCAAACTCAGAGGATACTTCAAATGCCGTTTTTAGCATTTTGAATGATCTTACTCCACCCAATCAAGTAACTAATTTGTCAGCGAGTGCAATAGGAAAAAATTATATAAATTGGACATGGAGTGACCCAGAGGACAGTGATTTCTCGTATGTTAAAGTTTATTTGAACACTACGACAGGTACTAATATATATTCAGGAAATGTTTCCAGAGGAATAAGATTTTTTAATTCAAGTACTATCAATCTCAATTCAAATACAAATTATCAATTAAGCACAATGACAGTGGATATATCTGGAAACATAAATAGTGCATCAGTTAATAATATTAGCACAACCCTTCCCAACACAGAAGTTGGAACAAATATTGTTATAGATCTTTCTGATGGGGTAAAAGTAACTTTTTCTAATGTAACCACTTCAGGGAACACTAGCAAAATACCATATCCTGTTTCTAACAATGGTAGCTTGTTCAGTATTGCTGGAAATGCATATGATATTAACACAACTGCAATATTCAATTCTGCTACAATAGAGATGAATCATTCATCAGCAAATCCTTCAAAAGTAAAATTATACCATTATGAAAACTCTTCATGGAAAGATGTTACAACTGGCAGAAATTCAAATAAAGTATGGGGAAATATAACAACCTTTTCACCAGTCGTTCCCGGTGACCCCTCAATTCCTAAGAAATTATCTTCATCTCCAGATTCTCCATTGCAGATTATTGGAAGCAATGCAACCAATTTCACGATATCCTTCAATGAAGTAGTAAATGTTACATGGCTTAAAAATGGTTCACAATTACCAGGAGGTAATAATACATCGGTTACATCTGCAAATTACTTTTTAGCGGCACAACCGGTTGGTACTTGGAATATTACGGTTTTATGGGAAAACACGAATGGTTCTGATTCATATTCATGGATATTGTCAGTCCGTTCAACCACCTTCCTCTCAGGCAACCGCATCTGGGACGGCAGTAAACCTGATGATTTCGGTCTTACTTACACCTGGACTCCCCAGAGCTTTTCAGGATTCTATTATAATGCAAAGGACGATGTGGGCACTGAGAACATAACAATCACAATGGCTAGCTACTCATCCAGAACCATAGGAACGAATAAACTCGTTTACTCCACATCCCCTCAGGAAGTTAGCTTTACCCACACAGCCTGGGGCAAATATCAGGTCATAGGCTTCATGGCTGATAAGTATTTTGCAGGTTATACCTCCAATACTTCTTCAACAAATACTCGTCCAACTACTACTTTCTCTGGGGTGAGCGCACTGGCCCAGGGAGGGCTCCATAAAGTGCTCATCGATGATGATACAAAGCAAACCTTAGCAGTAGGAGGTACATTTGCCCTGCGGGACGGTTATGTATTGAAAGCAACAGACATTGATCTGAACGCAAGGACAATGCTACTGTCACTTTTGAAAGACGGCAGTGAAGTTGATGTTTCTCCCCTTTCTGCAGGTGAGACATATGTTTACACCAAAACCGTTGGCGGCGTTGAGAACCTTCCATTGATCATGATCCGGTTCGATAGTGTATTCTCGGGCCAGGAACTGCAGACAGCATTCACAAAAGGCCTTTTCCAGATATCGGAGGACACCACGATAGTACGTACAGGGGATAAGTTCGGAAGTATGGAAGTAGACACTGTAGGTCTGAGTGGGATACAGATGACAAACAGCGCAAATATCGGTCTTAACAAGGGAACAACTGCCTCTGTCATGGGCGATCTCAAAATACAAGTCGCTAATAATGATTCTGCTGTCAGGTTCGCACTTACAGTGGATAGGCCATCTAACTTAGAAGTCAGGAGCACCGTTTACAAAGACGGAAGCCCTCTTGTATGGACACCATATAATTTCGGTATAAACATTGGGGATACAAGCTTTGGATTTTACTATGATCTTGACGAGGGAGTAGGTAGTGAAAAATTGACGCTTACACCGATAGGCAATAGCAGAAGCATACCCGCAGATAATCTTGTTTACTCAACAGCTCCACAGGAAGTAAAGTTCACATACACTGGTTTTGGAAAATACCAGGCTATTGGATTCATGGCTGATAGGTATTTTGCAGGTTATACACCAAATACCCTGACTAACATAATAACAAGACCCACCACTAATTTTGCGGGAATAAGCACAATTGCAAATGGCAACCTTAATAAAGTGCTTATTGATGATGACACCAAGACGACTATAGCAGTTGGAAGTACGATTGCTCTCCAGGAAGGTTATGTTCTCAAGGCGACTGATATTGACCTGAATGCAAGGGCGATGCTTCTTACCCTTCTTAAAGACGGAACAGAAGTTGACGTCACACCTCTTTCTGCGGGTGAAACTTATATATACACCAAGACTATAGGAGGCACTGAAAACCTTCCACTGATAATGGTAAGATTTGAAAGTGTTTTCTCAGGCCAGGAATTACAGGTTGCGTTCCTGAGAGGTATTTTCCAGATATCTGAGAATCCCACAAAAATTGAGGTGGGAAACCAGTTCGGCAGCATGGAAGTGACAAGCGTTCAAAGTAATATCATCACAATGAGCAACAGCGGGAGCATTGGGCTCAGCAAGAATACAAACAATGCTCTTATGGGCAATATCAAGCTCAAAGTGGCAGATAACGATGCCCTGAGGTTCTATTTCGCAGTCGATGTGACCCCTGAAATGATAGTGAATCAGCTCTCGATAAGTGCACCCACAAAAGTAATGGCCGGGGATACACTCAAGGTCAAAGTAACGGCAGGAGGAAAAGCTGTTAGTAACGTATCCCTGTCATTAGATACCGATATGGGGACGACTGATAATAACGGTGAACTCAATTACACGATCCCGAAAACATTAAAACCCGGGACATATACCATTACCGCAGCAAAGACCGGGTATGAGAAAGCAACAAAGAGCATCGAGATCGAGAAATATGTCGATCTGAGGCTGAGCATTGAAGCACCTTCAAAGGCAAACCAGTATGAAACCATAACCATAAAAGTTTTGTACAACGGTACTGCCATGAGCGGCGCTGCCGTCCTGTTTGATAATGCCAGCGCTGGTACAACAGATAGTAACGGGGAAGTAAGCTACAAGCTGGAAACGAGCGGAACGCATTCAATAACAGCATCAAAGACATCATATATTACTGTTTCAACGGATATAGATATAAGAGCCCCATATTCGGAATTTAAGGCACTTGATATCAATATCACGCCCAATCCTGTTTTTGCTGGCGAAGATTTCGTGGTCAGATCCAATATTACCAATGTGGGTACGAAGTCGGACACACTTCCTGTTGACCTTATTATAAACGGTACTGCTGTCGATAATAGGACGATCACATTAACGCCTGGTCAGAAAGTTGAGATCAATTTTACCAGGCAGGAACCTTTAGTCACAAATGTCACAGTCCAGGTCATTGGACAGAGCAATTTATTGGTGGTACAGAAAAAACCAACAAATTACCTTTTGATCGCTGCAATAGCTACTGCAATAGGCGCTGTGATAATCTATGTTCTTACCTCTAAAGGTTTGTTGAGCGTTGAAATATTAAAACAGAAATTTGGATTGTTGAGCGATAAATTCAGTAATCTTTTCAAGAAGTAAGGACCGCAGGGTCATTTACTTCTTTTTTATTTTAACTTCTCTATGATCAAATTCTAATAATAAGGAAAAATTATTATAGGGTGAAAATCATTACTTTAACATGGATTATTGGTTCGGCAATCTCATCAATGATTATTTTCTGTATAAGATCATCGAAGGGATTATAGCAATACTTTCAATGGTTATAATCTATCTGGGTATCCAAATAGCGTTAAACTGGAAATTCTTAAATAAGGAGAAGCCGAATTCAAGTGAAGTAATCTCACAAACACAAAGTTTTAACCGAAGTACACTGTTTATTTTTATTGCCGGTTTTTTTATGTTGCACTTTCACTTTTTTTCTAACCATAATAGCGAAAATAATTGTAATATCTTTTAACAGGCAATAAAAATATGGCCTGATTTTTAGATGGATTCTTTTATCGATCTCATCTCCGATGCTTGTCAATAGCAGGACCGAGATCATAAATATGACCATGGCCTGATCGGGTGAAATAAAGAGAGGTTCATAATTTGCGGCCTTTAAATTCAGGATCATTCCTAATATTCCAGCAATGATAAATGATACAAGATATCCACTCATTATCCAATATGCACTCTTATCAATTATGAAAAAAGGTAACAATAAAATAACCAGGGTGATCCCGATCTTTATTGCTACGAAATCTAATATGCCATAATTGATAATTATATATCTTACAAGCAGATTTCCTTCTCCCATAATTCCTTTTTGCTCGATCATTTTCAGGCTGGTTATGGTATCTCCGATACCGAATGCCAGAAAAGCCAATATGAAGAGTAAAAATTGTAACTTATTGTACCAGCATGGGTAATATCCGCTGTCGCCGTTCAAAATTCTCTCCCATATATCTTATATTTTTACTCCTTAATAAACTGTTATCCAAAAGTTATATTATATTTATATTATATTGGCCCCTTTCCTGAAATGAAATTGATTCAATCTTAATCAGATGATCAAAAAACAAAAGACGAACTTGATCGTAAGATATAAGTATAATAATAATCATATAACATATTCAGGGCAGGCTGAAATTTTTTTTTATAACACTCCCACTCCCCAACCTGCCCATGAAAATCATCCTTGTTTTGCAAAAAGTTTAAAGTACGAATTGACGATATTATTAAAGGAGGTAACTATAGAATGACATTTGGATCACCTAAGTATTTTGGAGAACAAGCTTTTAATGATGTTTATTGTAAATTGATAGAAAAGGCACGAAATAAAGAGAAACCTATACATTATGAAGAGGTTGCGGTCATGATGGGAAAAACCCCTGAAGAAAAAATGGGACATTATTGGGTAAATGAAACTGGATATATGTTAAAAGAGATTTGTGACTATGAACATAAGCACAATCGACCTATGCTCAGTGCTATTGTTGTACTTAAGGAGGATGGAATACCGGATAAAGGTTTTTTTGAATTAGCAAGAGGATTGGGAAAACTTACCTCGGTGTCTAAAAAGGATGAAAAAGTATTCTGGAAGCAAGAGCTACTAGAGGTTTATAAAACCTGGGGTTAAAACCTGATCTTGCCAGTTTTGTATCGTAAAATAAAAGGGATCATTATGGCAAAGAACAAAGGACTCATTGCAAAAGCATCAATTTCCATCAATGCGCCTGTTGGCAAAGTGTGGGATGCGCTTACTAAACCAGAAGTAATCAAGCAATATATGTTCGGGACAAATGTTATTTCAGATTGGAAACAAGGGAGTCCAATTTTCTGGAAAGGAGAATGGCAAGGAAAGAAATATGAGGATAAGGGAATAATTCTCAAATTGGAACCGAACCGCATTCTGCAATACACTCATTTTAGCCCGCTTTCGGGTCAGCAAGACCAAGACATGCCGGAAAATTACCACACCGTAACAATTGAGCTATCTGCCGAGGGAGCACAAACACGTATTTCGCTCTCACAAGACAACAATCCGACTGAACAAGCCCGCGGACACTCTGAAAATAATTGGGTAATGATGCTCGCAAGTTTGAAGAAGTTATTGGAGAAATAATTTTATGAACGATCCTATTAAAAAACTATTTGCAGAATACGAAAAGGCATTCAATACACTTGATATTGAAAAGCAGGTTCCGTTCTTTGCACAACATTTCATTTCAGCAGGTCCTAAGGGTAGTATCGCGCTGGGAAGAGACGAGTTTGCTAAAATGGCAAGTAAAGCCGCGGAGTTCTACAGAAGCGTGGGGCAGACATCCGCAAAAATTCTTTCCGTGGAAGAAGCCGAAATCAGCAATGAATATTCCATGGTCAAAGTCCACTGGGGAGTTACGTTTGAGAAGACAGGAAACAAACTGATTGAATTTGATGTTACGTATTTTATCCAGAAAACCGACCCCGATCCAAAAATCATCATGTTCATAGCTCACCAGGATGAGGAGATGGCCATGAAAGAACTCGGTCTCTTGGGATAATCTATAGAATTGCGAAAAATGCTTATATCATCGAACATATAGGTTTTGTCAAGTCTTCGGTTGTTAGAATGAAAGCACTACTTTAAGAAAGGCAACTGCTTATGATTTACTTAATATAATAATATTAACTATGGAATTTATATGCAATTTTGAGCAGCTGGCTAAAAAAGATATCTCTCTTGCCGGGGGCAAGGGCGCCAATCTGGGTGAGCTCGTTCGTGCTGGCTTTCCTGTGCCGCCAGGGTTTGTAGTGACCACCGCAGTCTATGACCGCTTCGTTACAGACAATTCATTAGAAAGGATCATCAGTGCAGTGCTTCAAGAGGAAAAATCCGGCGGTGCCGGGGTTCGGGATGCTTTCCAGAGCGCGCCTGTTCCGCTGGAAATCGAACAGGCAATCTTAAAAGCGTACCGCAAGTTCGGGCAGGGGTCGGTTGCAGTGCGTTCCAGTGCTACTGCCGAAGACTTACCCGGGGCAGCATTTGCTGGCCAGCAAGATACTTTCCTTAACGTCATCGGAGAAGAGGCTTTACTGGATGCCGTGCATCGCTGCTGGACATCGCTCTGGACCGACCGCGCAGTTGCCTATCGTAGACACCGCGGCATCGATCAGCGGGCAATCAAGCTTGCAGTCGTAATCCAGCGCATGGTACCGGCAGAAGTCGCAGGTGTAATGTTCACTGCCGATCCGGTCTCAGGTGCGCGGGATGAGATAGTAATTGATGCCAATCCTGGACTTGGAGAGGCTGTTGTTTCAGGTCTGGTAACTCCGGACCACTTTGTCCTGCGTAAACAATGGTTAAGCTGGCGTATTATCAAGCAGCATCATGGAAAACGGGAGATTATGATTCGACCGCTCGCAGAGGGAGGTACGGAACATGTTTCATTTGACAGTAAAAGAGCACTCCAGCCAACGCTACCCGACCATACATTGAGGCAGCTTGCACGGCTCGGCCGGGCGATTCAACAGCATTTCGGAAGTCCCCAGGATATCGAGTGGGTATGGAGCGGCGAGAGACTTTTTATTGTCCAGTCTCGTCCGATTACCGCCTTACCTGAGCCTGCGCCCAGAACGAGCAAGATGCAATCAATGGTGGCTGGCATGCTTGCAGAGATGTTTGCGGTCCGGCCATATCCGCTAGATGCGACTACCTGGCTGCCTGCGCTTTCTGGCGCAGCCACATCAATCTTTGGTTTATTCGGAATCTCGGCGTCGCCTTTTGATCGAATGTTCGTCACAAAAGATGATGTTATAGTTCAACTAAAGAACAGCATAGCGTTTCGTCTGACATTTAAAATATTCCTGGCGCCGGTGCATCTGCTGCGAATAATTCTGCGTTACAATCCCACACACTGGAAGGAAGATTTGCTCTTGAACGATATATCTTCGCATATCAGTGACCTGGAAGCCCGCAATTTGCAGATGCTCTCGTGGAAGGAATTGCTTGCTACGATGAATGAAACGCAGGAAATATTTGTGGATGTTGGAGAACTCCGACGTCGCTATTATCCGCGGATGGGATTTGCTGCCGGATTACTTTTTCTGATCCTTAGTTTATTAGGGCGGGGTGATCGTTTCAGCGTTCTCATGTCTGGAGTTGAGAATAAGACAGTTGAAGCAAACCGTGCATTAGAGGCTTTAGCAGCGCGGATTCGAGCCAATCCCTCGTTGTCTGATATCTTCTCAAAGCATGATGCAGATAAGCTATGGAAAGCCCTGGAGGCGGAGCCATCAGGCCAGATGTTTCTGGTTGAGCTAAAAAGTTTCCTTGATCGCTATGGCCACCGGGAGTCAGTGCTCAGTACCGCCCTTGAGCCCACATGGAAAGACGCACCTGAGATAATGCTCGGTATTCTAAAGAGCCTTGCTTCAACTGAGGCGCGGTCTCAAAACGGGAAGCCTACATGGAAGCTGGAGAGGGATAAAGTCTTGATGCACCTGCAATTCTCGTTTTTGAGAAACGCTTTTCTTGAGATTCTGGATGAAGCGCGCTGCTTTTTGCAGCTGCGCGAAGATACTCATTATTACGCTACTCTGGCAGTGCCTGTGATTCGGCGAACGCTGCTTGAATTCGGCCGACGGCTTGTCTGCATCGGCGTGATAGATACCCCCGAAGATGTGTTTCATCTTCAGTTAAATGAAATTGAGCAACTTGAAAGGCCGCCGACACCGCAGCTTACAGGCGACCTGCGATCTGCCATAGTGCGGCGCAAAAAGCGGAGAAAAGCACTTGAAGGCACACCAATGGTAGATCCGCGCATATTTCGCCAAACTGAAGCTGCAGGCGAGATTTTACTTCGCGGTACGCCCGGGAGTCCCGGTATAGCAGAGGGAACAGTACGCATCATCCCCGATGCTTCAGAGTTCGGTAAGTTGCGTTCAGGAGATGTGCTTGTCGCTCCATACACAAACCCCTCCTGGACCCCGCTCTTTCAACGTGTTGTTGCGGTCGTAGTCGATACCGGCGGCTCAGGATCACATGCAGCCATAGTTGCACGCGAGTATGGTATTCCAGCCGTGATGGGAACTGTAGATGGGACTCGCCGTCTGAAAGACGGAGAGCGGATTCGCGTGGATGGATTCCATGGTTTAGTTTACAGCCAGACCTGAATATCAGGCAGGCACTTCTTGCTTCAATTTAAGAAGAGACGGTGGGGGCAAACATCCCCAAAAATTCCATGTATGAGATTGCAACCAGCAACGAATATTCGATGGTTAAAGTCCACTGAAGAGCGACGTTTGAGAAGACCGGAAACAAGCTGATTGAATTTGATGTTACGTATTTTATCCAGGAAACCGGCCCCAGACCAGGAATTATCATGTTCATAGCTCACCAGGATGAGAAGAGCGCTATAATGAACTCGATCTATTAGGTTGAATCTATGAAACTGCGAAAAATCCTTATATCATCAAACATATAATTATCTTATTAGTGGGGGAATTTAATGAAAATGAATCCTGTCGTACATTTTGAAATGCCGGCGAAAGATAAAGGCCGTATGAGGAATTTTTATAAGACTGCTTTCGGCTGGCACACTGAACAGCTTGGTAAAGAGATGGGCGAGTATGTTCTGGTCACTACCACCGAAAGTGATGAGAAAACGGGTCTTCCCAGGAGACCCGGCGCAATCAACGGCGGCTTTTATCAATACGATGATCCTCTGTCGCAGTGCCCGTCAATCGTCATTGCAGTTGACGATATTAAGGAGAAACGATTATGAGAAAACTTATTGTAAGCACATTTGTAACGCTTGACGGAGTTATGCAAGCACCCGGGGGACCGGAGGAAGATCCGACCGGCGGTTTTACTTATGGCGGATGGTCGTTCAATTACTGGGATGACATGATGGGGCAAGTCATGGGCGAATTTATGGAAAAGCCTTCTGAATTATTATTGGGCAGGAAGACCTATGAAATCTTTGCGGCGCACTGGCCATATATTAAAGATGACCCGGTTGCTGAGAAATTGAACAGCGTTAAGAAGTATGTTGTCTCCAGAACGCTTGATGAAGTGAATTGGAATAATTCCACACTGGTAACGGGAAACGTAGAGCAGGCAATCAGAAATCTCAAGGAACAAAAAGGGCCAGAAATCCAGGTGCATGGCAGCAGCAATCTGATTCAAACGCTGCTTAAACACGATCTTATCGACGAGTTCCGGTTATGGATTTTCCCGGTTACGATAGGGAAGGGAAAAAGGCTATTTAGCGACGGAACACAACCGGCCAATCTAAAGCTTATCGATAGCAAGATTTCTACCACCGGTGTCATCATCGCTACCTATGAACCCGCCGGAAAACTCAAAACAGGATCGTTTGGGCTTGATAATCCAAGTGTTGCAGAAATTGAAAGACGCAAACGACTTGCCGGCGGGGGCGAGAGTAGAAAACTAACAGGAGTAAAATTATGACAAACATCAAACAAAAAATCACACCGAATCTATGGTTTGACCGCCAGGCTGAAGAGGCGGCGAAATTTTACACTTCCATCTTCAAAAATTCCAGGATCGGCAAGATAACCCGCGCCAGCAAAGCAGGTTTCGAAATTCACGGCCTGCCTGAGGGCACGGTAATGACCATTGAGTTTGAGATTGAGGGGCAAAAATTCATTGGGATTAATGGCGGACCGCTATTCAAATTCACTCCAGCTGTATCATTTCTTGTCGCCTGTAATACCAGGGATGAAGTCGATGAAATATGGGAAAAACTGTCTGAAGGGGGTACGGCGCTCATGGAACTTGGTGAATATCCCTTCAGTGAAAAATATGGATGGATGCAGGACAGGTACGGTCTTTCGTGGCAGGTGATGTTCATGGGCGATCGTAAGATGAAGCAGAAAATCACTCCGACGCTTATGTTTGTCGGCGAACAGTGCGGGAAAGCAGAAGCAGCGATCAATTTTTACACATCGGTGTTCAACAATGCGGAAATTGGCAACATCCTCCGCTACGGCAAAGGCGAGGAACCTGACAAAGAGGGAACAATAAAGCATGCCGCCTTCACGCTTGAGAATCAGGAGTTTGCAGCCATGGATAGCGCTCGTAAACACAATTTTACCTTCAATGAGGCCATTTCATTTATGGTTGAATGCGAGACCCAGGAAGAAATTGACTACTACTGGGAGAAACTCACCGCAGATGGAGGGCAAGAAAGTGTGTGCGGCTGGCTCAAGGATAAGTTCGGTGTATCATGGCAGGTCGCTCCCACTATCCTGGGTGAGATGCTGCGAGACCATGATAAAGAGAAGGTGGAACGCGTTACAAATGCGTTCCTCAAAATGAAAAAGTTTGACATTGGGGAATTAAAGAAAGCATATGAGGGGTAAATAACAAACGAACAATCATTAAAAGTTAAGGAGAAAACTATGACAAAATTAAACATCTACCTCAATTTTGCGGGCAATACGGAAGAAGCGTTTAACTTTTATAAATCCGTTTTTGGCGGAGAGTTTACGTCTGTTTTCCGATTCAAGGATATGCCGATGGAAGGCGTAAATATCCCGAAAGAGGACGAAAACAAAATCATGCACATCAGCTTGCCAGTTGGTAAAGATAACGTGTTAATGGCGACCGATTCTCTTGAATCGCTCGGAATGAAACTGACGCAAGGCAACAATGTTTACATTTCAGTCCACCCTGAAAGTAAAGAAGAGGCGGACAGGATATTTAACGCTCTTTCCGCTGGCGGGACGATAGAGATGCCGATCGCGGACCAGCCGTGGGGCGACTACTACGGCAGTTTTGAAGATAAGTTCGGAGTGCAGTGGATGGTGATTTACACCTATCCGAAACCGAAGTGAAGACTGTGGTAATTGATATGGCAAATATGAAACAAAAAATAATACCATCTTTATGGTTTGACAAGGAATGTGAAGAAGCAATTAAGTTTTATGTTGCAATATTCAGCAAAAACCCTGCCTCGGCAGGCTCATCAAAGATTGTGAGCGTCCAGCGCTACCCTGAAGGACAACAGGTAGGTCCGATGAAAGATATGGAAGGAAAAGTGTTGACTGCTGTATTTGAGCTTGAAGGCCAGCGATTTATGGCGCTTGACGGAGGCCCGATGTTCAAATTCAACGAATCGGTATCATTCTATGTCGAGTGTGGAACACAGGAAGAAGTGGATTATTTCTGGGAGATGCTTTCAGCAGTTCCGGAAGCAGAACAATGCGGCTGGCTGAAAGACAAATTTGGTCTTTCCTGGCAGATTATCCCAAGGCAATTAGGTGAGTACCTTTCAGATCCAGATACTGAGAAAGCAGGACGAGTCATGCAGGCAATGCTTCAGATGAAGAAAATTGAAATCGCGGAGCTTAAGAAAGCGTACAAAGGAAGATAAACCGGCGCCTCACAATTAGTCTGCGGAAAGTGTGTGGCTCGAAAAATAGTCAATTAAAAGAGGGAATTTGCCGCCAAAAAAGATTACAGACGCCAAGGATTCATGTATGGTGAATTGGAGGTTTGACAAATGAAAAATATGGGAAAAGTTATTTTAGGAGTGACAATATCACTGGACGGGTTTGCCGAAGATAGTAATGGTAGCGTGGGCGCGCTTTATCCCGACCTCGATATACTGCGAAATACCGAGGTCTTACAGGAATCCATAGATACTACCGGCTCGGTAGTGATGGCATGGAAAGAGTTTGCTATGGCAAAAGACCCTGATTCGCTCGCGGATAATTATGAGTATCAAGTACCAATATTTGTTTTTATAGATAAAGCACCCGAAAAGCACCCAAAGGAAACAGATAAGGTAAGCTTTACTTTCGTTACAGATGGTATTAAAAGCGCAATCCAACAAGCAAAAGCAGCTGCAGGTGACAAAAATGTTACAATTATCGGCAGCGCAAGCACCACTGGGCAATGTATCAGAGCAGGATTAGCTGATGAACTGCATATTGATATCATACCGGTATTTCTGAAATCTGGTTTCCGGCCATTTGAAGATATAGGCAATAAATCAATCAAGGTAGAAAGAATAAAAGTGGTGGAACTTCCAGCCGGCAGGACACATCTTAGATTTCGTTTTGTTAAATAGATTTGCCGCCAAAGGTAAAAATGGATAAAATTTACATTGGAAAATTAAAGCAAGCATACGCTCACCATCAAGGGCCCCGGAGACCTGAAAGGGTACCGGATCGGAGTGATCACCGATGACGCCGCCATCCAACAGCTCCTGAATGCCGGGGTGGACCGCAGCCAGCTGGTATACGACACAAATGTATCTGTGCTTATCGAAAAACTCTCCCGCGGCGAGATAGACCTCTGGTGCTATTCGGAGGCAGTAGGCCGGTTAATTAGTCAGCAGGTGACCGGCGACTATTACACCTTCAAAGTTGTATTCATGCTGCAGAACATTGATTCCTATTATGCTTTCAGCAGGGATGTCCCTGACACGCTGGTCAGTTCATTCCAGCAGGCCCTCGGAACAGTGAGGAACCAGAAGGATGCGCAGGGGGTGAGTGAGTACGAGCGGATCATTTACCGGTATGTAGGGATCGGCTGTGCTCGTCCGTCATTCACGGATGCAGAGGTCATCAACCTCGTGAATACCACTGCCGAAGCGATTGAGAAGAATGCTTCCGATGCCTTCCGGGAGGATCAACGCACAGGAGCCTCCCTATCGGGACCCGAAGAACCCGGCACTCTACGCCTTTGTTTATGATACCAACGTGACCATCGTTGCCCATGCCGACAATATCCGGCTTGTTGGTGTAAGCTACAAAGGGAAGACAGATGTTTCGGGTAAGGCCTTCCGGGACCAGATCGTGGCGGGTGCCCTGGCAAATGGCACTGGGTGGGAGGAGTATATTTATATCAATCCCGTGGAGGCAGGCCTGTACTACAAGACCACCTACTACCGGCTAACACGGGGGAGCGACGGAAACCTCTACATTGTATCCAGCGGCAATTACAAGAGTTGTGGGTAGGTGTCAATCGCACGGGGTGAGGTCATCGGTTTGAACATTGATGAATGCAAACAATTGATGGGCGAGTTCATACGTAATCATCCTTTGTTATGGAAATTGATCAAAAGTTGGAAAATTTTTAAGAAATCAGGGGAGGTGAAATACTTGTCAAAATATATAATACTGTTTCGATTTACACAAAAAGGCATAGAACATATAAAGGAGGCTCCAGCCCGGGTAGAAGCAGCTAAACAACTCTTTCGAGATATGAACGCAAAAGTGGAAGAGTTCTACGCACTCATGGGTCGATACGATACCGTGTTCATAGCTGATGCGCCAGACGATGAAACAATCATTAAGGCAGTCGCAGCTCTTTGTTCATTAGGTAATGTTCAAGCCGAGACTATTCGCGCCTTTACAGAAGAGGAATTCCGGAACCTCGTTGAAGCATTGCCCTGACTGATAACTGTCCCCACTCTCAATGATAAAATCCTCAGGCACTCTTCGCCTCCACGACCTCACCATTTCTATTGACGGGTTTGTGTAGAAGGTCGAGTTCACCTCTACAAAATCAAATGCATTTGCATAAGCAGCAAGGAGATCCGTTCCAGGAACATGGAAGTATGCCCATCCTCCAGTGCCGATGAATACTCCGGACATAAGTATTAATCAGTTGGGATATAATTAACTCTTATGGGAGTTATTCGACTCGGCTGTTCGGGCTGGGACTACAGGGATTGGGCAGGTGTGTTCTATAAGGATAAAGAGGAGTCAAAACTAAGGGCATATTCAAGGATATTCAATACTGCCGAGATCAACTCCACATTCTACAGCTATCCCCAGCCCGGCATCGTATTTGGCTGGGCAAAGTATACTCCGCAGGATTTTAAATTTGCGGTGAAACTTAACCGCCTGATAACCCATGAAAAAATGCTTGGAATATCAAAAGGAGTGGAAGATGGCCTGAAAAGATTCTGCGAACTCATGAAACCGCTTCAAGAGTCGGGAAAGCTTGCCTGCATTCTGATCCAGCTTCCGCCTGGAATGAAGTTCAGGAAGGACAGGATAGAAGAATTTCTTAAAATACTGCCTTGCGATACGCGATTTGCACTTGAATACAGGAATGAGGCATGGCTGACCGAACAAGCGCATGACCTACTGAGAGATTACAATGTTGCTGCCGTGGCTGTGGATGAACCGCTGCTCCCGCCTGATATCAGATTGACTTCGGATATTGCATACGTTCGCTGGCATGGGAGAGGCGAAAAAATGTGGTATAACTATCTCGATGCTTTTCTCTGCGCAATTCAAGCCGGATGGGCATATGAAAATAGAAAACGTGGGTATGGAATTCCTGACGGATTTGAGCTTGAAGGTTGGATCGTTGATCCTGAGCTTAATATTATTTCCGCTCATGTAAATGAAAACGTTGCTATATGATTATCGTGATATATAATGTTAAAATTATATAAATATGTATGAGGTTGTATATGTCTTTGCATGATTATATCCTGCAAATTGATCCGGACTAAAAAATTTATTTTATCCAGTAAATTGAGCCAGCCATCTCGCTTATTATTTTCTACAAACTCAAAAAAGGTG
>JBAQLI010000117.1:0-1820 GCA_049301735.1 Candidatus Methanoperedens sp. | reverse complement strand
GGCTTGGAACTCAGAAACCTCTACCAGTCGCGGCAGCATTACCTTTACTCGTGAGCAGGTAGAAACCTGGTTTAAAACCAGCTTCACCAAAGGTGCACTTGAAACCAAGCACGCAGGTAAGCCAAATCTCCCTGCAATGCTCAGTTTCCTCTCTACTCGCTTTGCCACCTTGGCAGCTAAGAACCATGGATTGAAAGAACCGACTGATGTGGATAAGCTGATGGCACTGATCGACCCGCAGGAGTTAGAAGGTAGCGCAGCCAACGCATCGCTCGTTACTGAACTCATGGGAAGACTGGATCATATTAAGAAGCAACTTGTCGCTAAGGCAAGTGAAGCCACCGTAAGCATGGACGATCTTTGATCATGGCTACTGTACCAAACACAGCGCAGCTTGGCGTACCAGTAGGGCTAGTTAACATGGCTGCTACTGCGCTTGATGTACACCTCATAACTATTGAGTACAGTATAGATCGTCAGAAGATAGCGCAGGCCATCGAACAACTGCGCCAGTTAGCAGATACCTTGCACCAGTTAGCAGACGCGTACGACCCCGTGTAACCTTACTCTAGCCACCTACTAACAATAGCGTGGCTATTCTTTCCCTCCCAGCATTGAATGCAAATCATTCTCACTCGCATAGTTATTACTACTCTCATTCTTACCATCAGTTAGGGGGTAGGAGCCTTTTTAGGAAGTTTGTCTCAAGTTTTCCTAATGACACCCCTCCAAAATTACTAAATTTTACAGAACTACCCCAGTAGCAGTTGCTAGTAGGAGGGCAAGCAATTCACCCTATGGGGGCTGACCGTATCTTTAGTGGCTAGTAGCCAGCAAGTGATTCGTTAGTAGGCAAGGACAGGCAGCTTATGGGATACTACTAAGGTAGCAGGCAGTATTTGAACTAATTAGAGCGTGGGGTAGTTATGGAGCAGCAAAGTATGTTGATGAAGTTTGATCCTGTCACAGGCGAGAGAGGCCATACCCAAGTAACGCACGTCAGTACAGGGAGTACCACGGGAAAGTAGCTTGGCTGTACAATCCATGGACTGGTGGTACGCGTACCGCCTGGGACATCGGTAGTGACACATTTGGACAGTTAATTTTACCTCCTGCAGAGCAGCTGCTAGCTGCGTAACCGAGCACCAACTTATGAGCACTGCACTTCGAGATAGGATTATTGCGTATCTCGGACAGGGGATACAGCAGAGCATTGTTGCTACCAGCTGCGGAGTAACTCCAGCGTACATTAGCCAATTGCTAGAACTGGAAGATGTACGAGAAGAAGTAGCGCAAATCAGGGCTAAGCATTTGGACAGCGCGCTAGAAGTAGATTCTAGCATTGAGAGGATAGAACGAGCAGCTCTGAAGCAAGTCGAGCAAAAACTGCCATTTGTGCGCAGTGCAATGGAAGCAGCAAAGATCTTTGCAACACTAAACAGTGCTAAGAAGAAAACAGCAGGAACAGATCAGAATAGCGATGCACTAGCAGCACAGCAAGTAACCGTTACTCTTCCTCGCGGGGCTGCTATTCACTTCAAACTTAATGAAAGCAATCAAGTAATAGAAGTAGAAGGCCGAACAATGGCGCCACTGCCAAGCAAAGCACTACCAGCACTGCAAGCAAGACTAAGAGCACCAACGGATGTGCAGACAATACTGCCAGTTTTTAGTACTCCATCCGCCGCACAGGCAGAAACTGTTGAACAGCGCAAAGCAGCACAAGTAGAGAAGCAAGCAGCAGCTGATACAAAGCGGGCGCACAGCATTCTCAGTGACATGACCACGTACATGAATGGAGTTGCAGTAGTCCTATGAGT
>JBAQLI010000116.1:0-2402 GCA_049301735.1 Candidatus Methanoperedens sp. | reverse complement strand
GCATTGAATCCTTAGTAGCTTTTGCCAACACAAGAGGCGGTGTTATTTTCATAGGTGTATCCGATAAAAACAATATCAAAGGACTAAATATCGGAAAAGAAACCATCAACCAGTGGGTAAACCAGATATCTCAAAGCACTGAACCCAGGCTTATCCCTGAAATTGAAAAGATAGAGATCGATGGAAAGACGGTCATTGCAGTGCAGATAAAAGAATATCCGATAAAACCTGTTTCAACAAAAGGCAGATGCTTCAAAAGAGTGGACAGTAGCAATCGCACAATGACAACCCAGGAGATTACGCAGATTTATCTGCATTCCACAGGATTGAGCTGGGATAAATATCCTGCCCAGAATGCCAATCTTGAAGATATTGACATTGAGAGGGTTAAAAGATATATACAAAAAGCCAAGGAAACTGGCAGAAAAAAGATCGCCGAAGATGAAGATCCGGTGCAGGTTCTTGAAAAAATGAATTTGATTACCAGAGGACAGCCCACATGGGCAGCAGTTCTTCTTTTCTGCAAAGAACCACAGAAAATCATCTCTCAGGCTGCGATACACTGCGGAAGGTTCAAAGAAGAAAATATAGTGATTGATGACAGGATGATCACCGGGACTCTTTTTGAGCAGATAGATGAAGGTATGGATTTCATTCATAAGAATATAAATGTCGAATTTGTAATGACAGGCAGACCGGAAAGAGACCAGATATGGGATTATCCTCTTGAAGCACTGCGGGAAGCCCTCATCAATGCTGTCTGTCACAGGGATTATACCATTTTATCACATATTGAGATACGAATATACGAGGATAGACTTGTTATCTGGAGTCCGGGTCATTTGCCTTTTGGGATCACCCTTGAAGATCTTTATAGACCTCATTCATCAACCCTCCGGAATAAAGGACTGGCAGAAGTTTTCTATGATACTGAATTGATCGAACAATGGGGAAGCGGCATAGACAAAATGCAAAAATATTGTCTTAATGCCGGTCTTCCTGAACCGATATTTGAGGAATATCAGGGATTTCAGGTAGTATTTAGAAAGGATATTTATAATGAAGATTATTTGCGCAGTCTGAATTTGAATGAAAGGCAGATCAAAGCTGTGATGTATGTCAAAAAGAATGGAAACATTACAAATACTGAGTATCAAGAAGTCTGCAATACATCTGAAAGAACCTCTTCAAGGGATCTGTCAGAATTGGTATCATCAGGATTATTTGAACAGATCGGTATCACCGGGAAAGGTACAGCGTACATTCTAAGACGCCAAAGACGCCACAATGACGCCATATAGACGCCATCCGATATAAATTATAATAACTGAATAAAAACAGAGAATATCCAAATGAGCAACAAAGAATTATTTAAAGACCCTGTTGGAGGGGATATGAATGAAATTACGGATGTACAGCATTACGATAAGGTTAGATTATGGGAGATATAAAACGTAACCCATTTCCATCAGGGGATCTCGAGGCATTGTGTAAAGTCCTGGCAGACACGAATAATGGGTTAACTGGTAGCGAGATTGCTCATACATTAGCTAAAATCGGTGTAGTCGATATAGATCCAATGATGACGAAGTGGAAACGCCTATATAATGCGCTTGCGGAAGAACAAAATAAGCGCCAAGTCGGTAATATGGTTCTTTCATTTATCGCTAAAGCATTGCATCCTATGAGGTATATCAATAATAGAGAACGGTATGAATCAATGTTAAGCAGCATAAATACAGTTTTAGCTTTTCATGGATTAGAATTCAGAGATGATGGTAATTTTCATAAAGTCAAGCCTGTTTCTACATTATCAGAAGCAGAAAAGAGAGCTAAAAAATTTAAATCTTCTGTTTCAGATCGTAACCTGCATAATGATCTATTAAGCTTTTGCAGAGCTGAATTGCTTCAAGAAAATTATTTCCATGCTGTGCTTGAAGCTACAAAAAGCGTAGGATCAAAGGTTCGCTCTATGACTGGACTTTCGAGTGATGGTAATCAACTCATAGATGATGCCTTTGGAGGACCCGACCCGATTCTTAAGATTAATGCATTCAAGACAGATACAGAAAAAAGTGAGCAAAGAGGATTTACAAACTTAGCGAAGGGATTATTTGGAACATTTCGCAACCCTACTGCTCACGCTCCAAAAATAGAATGGAATCTTGAAGAACAAGATGCTCTTGATCTTTTCACTCTAACATCATATGTATTACGAAGAATTGATAACAGCCATAAATGAGAAAATATGAACCTACCAGACCTCATCAAAACAGGAGAATCAACAACCGTCGAATTCAAAGAAAAGTTAGATGAGCGATGCATTGAATCCTTAGTAGCTTTTGCCAACACAAGAGGCGGTGTTATTTTCATAGGTGTATCCGATAAAAACAATATCAAAG
>JBAQLI010000115.1:0-22653 GCA_049301735.1 Candidatus Methanoperedens sp. | reverse complement strand
GTCCCTCGTCCGTGACAGTATCAATTGTCACCTGAGGCGTTACAATCTGAGTTGAATAAGATCCGCCTGTTAAACCAAAGTAAACCTGGTAATATCTCTTCACATTTGCCGGCGTGGTACCGTTCATAATGAAGACGACAGTTCCAGAGGCTTTAGTAGCTGCATTGAAGCCTGGGTCTTTGTCGAACTGGAAGGGCACCGTATCGCTCAATACCAATCCATTGATGTCGGTCTCAACAACACGGATAGAGGTTTCATCAAGTGTACCGGTCTGTCCGATTACGCCAAGCACCTGGGTGAAGTTCATGCTCACATCAACTGGTTTTTCATATCGTTCAAACCCTGCAGGATCAACCGTGACAGGTACGCGGAAACTCCGCGCTGTATCCCACCACGTTACTGGAGGTTGTTCGATTACTGTCAGTGTTATCTCATTGCTTGTTACACTGCCATGATCATTCCATACACGAACACTGTACTTTGTACCGCTATCTGATAGAGTGACGATCGGGGTTGTGTAGGATTGACCTGTCGCGCCTGATATGATCGCGCCATTTAGCATCCACTGGTAACTCAAAGGCGCAGTTCCTGAGGCCACAACACTGAATGTTGCTGTTGATCCATTGATAGTCGTCTTGTTGGAGGGCTGCTGTGTTATGTTCGGGGCAACTAGGTCCAGAGTGATAAAGGTCAGGTCAGATGTATTTGTAGAATTTCCGCCGGTGTCTGTGGAGTTGACCTGGTAATGATATGTGGTTCCTGGCTGTAAAGTATCAAGGAGGATCGAATGGGATATGGCCATTGTTCCATTTGACACGGTACCGAGCTCATAACCTGTGCTTAATCCGTATGAAACACTGCCTGAAGCCGGCTTGCTTGTGATCCAATTTACAGTTGCATTATATTCATGTGCTTCAACTGATATTTCACTAATGTCAGGGCTATCGTACAATGGCCTGATACTGACATCCCCGAAGCTGACATTGGCATAATTAGCAGCAAGCAGGACTGAACCCTGTTTCAATTCTCCGGTGGGTCCATAACCACTGATGGTCACTGCGGTAGATTCGGACTGGTTCTTTTGCCATACTTTGAGGGAATAAAGGGTCCTTGTCCCATTGGTCCTCGCACTCATCTTGAATATATAGGGAACGCCCACATCCAGATGTTTTCCGCTGGTATCGTTCGCGATAAGCGCCATGTTGTTCCCTATGATACGCAATCTGTAGTCATTCAGCGTGGGTACCCATATGTATACACCTAAAGCGCCCAGGGGATACCATGTAGGTCTTGGTTGTTTAAATTGCCATGCCGAAGGCAGGCCGCTGCGCCAGTCCCAATGCCCCTGCCACCTCGCAATAAATCCAAAGTTCGGACCTAAGGACGAAGAGCCAAGAGCATTGATGGTGATCGGGGCTGTGATCTCATAGTCCTTCCAGGTCATATCACCGATATTTACCAGACGATCGTAACCGATTATGGCTGGATGGATGCTGGTTGCTTCTTTGGTCCACAGGCCATCGACGATCTGCGAGACGTTCTGGATACTGGCTGAATTGCTCCAGTTGATACTATAGGGTAGAGGCCAGACATTGTTGCAGGAGTAATTGATCGATACAGTTTGATTCCCTGAATTTCCAAGGGTATCTGCAGCTGTAAGGACTAACTGGTTATTTCCGCATATGAGGTCAGTGTGGTTGATCTCTACATTGAAATCACCTATTGATTCAAGACGGGTATCGGGTCCTATGGATAGTCTCGTTACTGTTCCATTGTTCAGGGAATAGTTCAATGAACTGACCCCATCCGGGTCCTTCACATTGCCCAGGATGTTCACCCACTGCTGGGGAACACCAATTTGTCCGAATTTCTGGGTATTACCGTACCAGAGAGTAATGTTGGGGGGTTGCGGTGGTGGTGGGGGAGGTCGATTGGAGTTCTCGTAGAAATAATCAATAATGCCGGTGAAACCAGGATTGCTGGCCGTATTTCCAATGAACGGTCCTACCGAGGAAACGATCAATGGATAGCTGAAATTTGCGGCCTCTGTCCAGTTCTTACCGTCGTACGAGTAATACTCTTTCCAGTCGTCACCCGTCCGGTTTACTCGCAAATATAACGGGTTTCCCGGAATAACTGTTGAATATATGGTGTTATTAGAGGTAAGGCTCTCATTATAAACGGAGGCCATGACCATGTTGGTTGTCTTAAACCTCAACAGATCAAACCTGAGATAATTGCTGGTGTCTTGCTGGACTATCATACCTTGCATCTGGATGTGTAAGGTCACCGGGGACAGGAATTTTGTCTCGATTTCAAAATTCGAGTTGGCTGCTGTCTGCATGATGCGTGGTGCAAAGTTTCCTGCTGGCAATATATCATGAGATGTACCCGAGGGTATTGTGATGCTTATTGCGGTACCTGTCATGGTATATGCTGCATCACTCTTTGGATTGATGAATGTCCAGACTGATGGATTCAGTTCAGCCCCATTGAAATCATCTGAAACGATGTTGTTGGTGACTGAAAGTTTTGACGAATTGCTAATGGTAGTACCTACCGGATTTGTTACGGCAACGTCAAAAGTCGATCCGTTATCTGGCATTGTCGTGGGTGGTGTTGTGTAGGATGGATTTGTCGCACCCATAATGTTAATGCCATTCTTTCGCCACTGGTATGATAGGGGTTTTGTTCCTATTGCAACTACTGTAAATGTTGCGTTCTTACCCACTTTTACAGCCTGGTCAACGGGCTGGGTAGTGATTATCGGGGCCAGTTGCGGTATATAATTCGTAAAGTTGAGGTTGTTTATGTCCGTCCCTGCTATAGAGATCACCGCATATGTCCTGTTAGTGGCAATGTACTCAGGCTTTGATTCCTCTGTTACGTTATATGTGCCATTTGTTAGGTTATGGAACACATAGTGACCTGAAAGATCGGTGGTTGTGCTGGCTATCTCCAAACCTGTTATATCATTGATAAGAGATATCTTCCAGTCCGGAATTCCCAGTTCACCGACGTCCCATATACCGTTGCTGTTGGTATCATCGATCTTGAACCCTGATATATTGTATTTCAATTGATCTTCATTGACAATTGGAGAGGCGGTATTGAAGAAATAATCAACCAGGCCGTTGAAAGCTGGTGCAGTAGTACCATTTAGTGCATTTCCTGCATAAGGTCCTACCGAGGTCATTGTTAATGCTTGCGTGAAATTTCCGGAACTTATCCAGTTTATGCCGTCAAAGGAATAATTCTGTGTCCACTGGTTTCCTATCCGCTTCACACGCATATAAAGAGGGATAGGATTATTGGAAACAGTACTGATAATTGTTTTTGGGTTAATTTTACTGGAGACTAATCCGCCATTGACATTGGCTGCATATATATTTATTTTCGCGCCATCGGTATAGAAATCAAAGCGGAGGAAGTTGTTCATATCCTGCTCGACGATGATCCCCTGACTCTGGACCTTCTTGTTCAGCACGGACTGGAACTTGGCCTCGACTTCAAAATCGTTGACGCTGACAGACTGCATTATCCCCGACGCATTGATCATTTTATCCAGGTCATGCGATTTACCTGCAGGTATGCTGATGTTTAACACTGCATCTGATGTATCTGTGCCTTCTATGGTATATGTTGAGTCGTTTTGTTGATCAATAAAGGTCCACAGCGAGGTGTTCAGGGTTGGAGCGCTGAAATCATCTGATACAATACCCATTGGTTTATTCCTGAAGTTCACATTCTGTCTATCGCTTCCTGAAACTATCACCTGCTGGGATAAAGATGTGATATTTTTCCAGCCTGGCCGATTTTCTTCATAAACGGTGTATGTATCGTTTATCAGGTTGAAATTATAGAAACCGGTATTATCGGTCAATGTGCTTATTTGGGCATTTGTGGAATTCCTGATTGTGATATTCCAGTCCGGGATCCCTGTACCGTCATTGTCATTGACCTTGTAACCTGAAACGTTGTAGGTATGAATTATTCGCTGGTTGGTGAAGTTCACGTTCTGTTGATCCTGGCCCTGGATCGTCATTTCCTGGGATGATTCAGAGAGGTTTCTCCAATCAGGCTTGATTTCTTCAAATACTGTGTATGTACCATTTACAAGGTTATTGAAATTATAGAAACCATTACTGTTAGTGAACTTGCTTATCTGCATTGTGCCGTTCTTTATGGTGATATTCCAGTTGGAAAGACCACGGTTATCACTGGCATTTAGCTTGTAACCTGAAATGTTGTATGTGGGGATTATCGGCTGGTTTGTGAAGTTAATGTTCTGGATATCATCATAGATAAATTCGATATTCTGGGAGGCAGGTGTGATATTCTTCCATCCTGATCTTGTTTCTTCTGTCACCGTATATGTGCCGCTTGAAAGACCGGTGAAATTGTAATAGCCGTTAGCAGCCGTTAACATGCTGGTTTCTAAAGAGTTATTCTTTAAAGTGATATTCCAGCCTTCTATTCCAGTATTATCGCTGGCATTTATCTTATAGCCTGAAACGTTGAATGTCGTGCCTGCCGGGGGTAAATCGTCAAGTAGAGGAGAGTCAGTATTAAAGAAATAATCTATAAGACCGGTATGGGCGGGTGGTATGTAGCCTCTATTTCCTACATAGAGTCCTACTGAGGACACTTTCAATGAATACTTGACATTGAAGCCAGTAGTCCAGTTTATTCCATCCGGAGAATAGGACATAGTCCAGTTGTCTCCTGTCCTTTTCACACGCAAATACAGGGGAACATTGCTGGGAGAGCCACTAATTGTGGCAAAGGCTCCGAGGTTGTAGGATCCATCGGTGAAATTGCCCGAGATTATCCTTGTAGAAGTCCCATCACTTTCAAAGTTAAACCAGATGTACTTATTGATGTCCTCCTGGATGATCACTCCCTGGGCCTGGGTATCCGATGCCAGCTGGGATTGGAACTTGACTTCAATCCCAAAATCCCTGTTGCTTGCATTCTGCATGACCCTTGGGACATTATTTATTCCATACCAGATGGTATGTTCTGTAACTCCAGGGACAAAGATCGATAATAATGCATTTCTGGTACCTGTACCTGTCGTGGTAACAATGGAGTCACCCAGTGGATTAAAAGTAGTCCAGAGCGAGGTGTTAAGTTCGGGAGCGCTGAAATCATCGGAGATAATAACCAGTGGTTTATTAGTGAAGTTCACATTCTGTTCATCTTTGCCTGTTATTGTGATCTCCTGTGAGGCTGGAGTAACATTGATCCAGTCAGGATTCTTTTCTTCAAGAATTGTGTATGTACCGTTAAGAAGGTTTGAGAATTTGTAGAAGCCGGACGCATTGGTGACCGTATTTACCTGCATCGTGGAATTCATTATCGTGATATTCCATCCAGAAATTCCTTTGCCATCGCTGGCATTGATCTTGAAACCTGAAACATTGTATTTAGGTATCAATTTCAGGTTCGTGAAGTTCTCATTATATATGTCCTGGCCTGAGATAGTTAATTCCCTGGATGCTGTAGACGTATTCGTCCAGCCTGATTGTAATTCTTCAAATATTGTGTAACTGCCGTTCTCAAGATACTTGAATTCATAGAAGCCATCCGGACCTGTGAGTTCACTTATTTGTTTATTTGAATTTCTTATGGTGATATTCCATCCGGGCATTCCCTGGTTATCACTGGCATTGACATTGTAACCGGAAACATTGTATGTATTAATTATTGGCTGGTTTGAGAAGTTCACGTTGGGTATGTTCTGGCCCATGATCGTGATTTCCCGGGATATTGGGGTAGTATTCGCCCATCCTGGTCTCTGTTCTTCAGATACCGTATATGTGCCGTTCAAAAGGTCATTGAAATTATATGAGCCTGTAACGCCAGTTGATTTTGTTATCTGCATTGTGGAATTCGAAAGTGTGATATTCCAGCCCTGGATACCGGTATTGTCATTGGCATTGATCTTAAAGCCTGAAATATTGGATTTCAAAGCATCTTCATCGATTATGGGAGAGTTCGTATTGAAGAAATAATCAATAACACCGGTATTTGCTGGCGTTGGAAGACCACTGTTGCCCACAAAGGGACCGACCGATCTGACATCCAGTACAAACTTGAATGTGACACCAGTATCCCAGGTCGTGCCATCAGACGAATAAAACATTGTCCAGTTGTCTCCTGCTCTTTTCACACGCATGTATATGGGAACAACGCTGGGAGTGCCGCTAATACTGTCTAATGTCTTGATCGACTGTACACGGTTGGAAAAAGTGGCATTCTCAAAGGTGGCTGCCAGTGTCCTTGTAGATGATGCATTTGTTTCCAGATCAAACCTTATGTATTTGTTGACGTCCTGCTGGATAATCACACCCAGCATCTGCGCATTTTGGTTCATCTGTGACTGGAACTTGATCTCTATCTCGAAATCAATGTTACTGGCATTCTGCATTATCCTTGGTGTATTAATTTGCCCGTTCCATATATCATGAGGATTATATAAGCCACCAGGAACCGCGATTGATAGAAGGGCATTTTTTGTACCTGTACCTGACATGCTATATGATGAGTCGCCCAGTGGATTGTTGAATGTCCATAGCGCGGTGTTAAGTACAGGAGCACTGAAATCATCCGAGACTATTGCTATTGGCGGTTTATTTGTGAAGTTCACGTTCAGTTCGTTATGGTCTGATATTGTGATTTGCCTGGACGCCGCAGTGAGGTTCGTCCATCCTCTTTGCACTTCTTCATATATTGTGTAAGTACCGTTTACAAGGTTTCCAAAATTATATTGGCCATGACTATCAGTTAATGTGCTTGTCTGCATCGTGGAATTCGATATTGTGATATTCCAGCCTTCTATCCCGGAGCCATTAATATTATTAATGAAGCCTGAGATTTTGAATCTGGGTACATCTTCCGGGCTTATACGGGAATCGTTATTGAAAAAATAATCTATAAGACCGGTATATTCAGGTGCAATCATACCGTTATTGCCCACAAAGGGTCCGATAGATGTAACCTTCAATATATGAGTGAAAATAGCGCCTGTGTTCCAGGTCACACCATCTGAAGAATATGATAGTGTCCACTGGTTCCCTGCCCTCTTTACTCGCATATACATTGGAACAGGGCTGGGTGAGCCACTAATCGTATCATATGCTTCCACTGTAGTGACGCCATTGGCAAAAGTTCCAGCAAATATCTCTGTACCAGCCGCATCACTTTGAAGAGAGTATCTTATATAATTATTAACGTCCTGCTCTATGATCACTCCGTGTATCTGGATTTCTGAGGTCAGAGCTGACTGGAACTTGACTTCGATCTCAAAATCTTTATTATTTGCTTTTTGCATGATCCTTGGAGCATCATTCTTTCCTTCCAGGATATCATGTGCTGTACCTCCAGGTACAGCGATTGATAACAAAGCATCAGTGGTGCCAGTACCAACAATGGTAATTGTTGACTCGCTCCCTGGATTGATAATCGTCCAGAGCGAAGTGTTAAGTTCGGAAGCGCTGAAATCATCAGAGATAATAAAAACCGGGCGATCAGTGAAGTTCACATTCTTTTTATCCAGGCCCAATATCGTGATTTCCCGGGACGCTGGAGTTATGTTAGTCCAGTTTGAATCGGCCTCTTCGATAACTGTGTATGTATCATTTACAAGGTTCTTGAATTCATAGAAACCATTCGTATCAGTCCATGTATTCATCTGCATCGATAAATTCTTTAGGGAGATATTCCCGCCGGATATTCCCTTTCCATCGCTGGCATTGATCTTGAAGCCTGAGACATTGTATTTATGAATTATTCGCTGATTTGTGAAGTTTTTATTGGATATGTCCTGGCCTGAGATGGTAAATTCCATAGACAATGGAGTGACGTTCGTCCATTCTGACCTCATTTCTTCAGACACTGTGTATGTGCCGTTTATAAGGTTCGAAAATTCATAGAAGCCGTTACTGCCAGTTATTGTGCTTTTTTCTGCATTTGTGGAATTCCTTATTGTGATATTCCAGCCAGATAGTCCGGTACTATCACTGGCATTGATCTTGAAGCCTGAGACATTGTATGTCGGGATTATTGGTCGGTTTGTGAAGTTAACATTTGACATGTCCCCATATATCATTTCGATTTCCTGGGAGAAGGGCGTCACATTAATCCAGTCTATTCGCTTTTCTTCTGTCACTGTATATATGCCGGTTAAAAGGTCATTGAAATTGTAGTGCCCATTAATGTCGGTAAACGTGTTTGTTTCAAAAGTGCCATTCTTTAGGGAGATATTCCATCCCTCTATCCCTGTACCATCACTTGCATTTATCTTGTAACCTGAAATGTTGAATTTCGATCCTGCAGGTGGTGCGTCTTCAGGGACTATGCGGGAATTTGTATTGAAGAAATAATCTATAAGAGCGTTATGTGGTGGTGTATTTATAGCAAGATAATTGCTATTACCCGCAAAGGGTCCAACCGATGTCACATTCATTCCAAACGTGAAAATGATGCTTGTATTCCAGTTAATTCCATCTGTAGAATATGACTGAGTCCACTGATCTCCTGCCCTTTTCACACGCATATACAGGGGAACAGGGCTGGGGTTGCCGCCAATATTTGCACTTGTCCTGATTATCTGCGTCCTATTGGCAAAAGTGGCATCAGCAAAAGTTATAGCATATATAACGGTCTTGACACCGTCACTGTCAAAATCAAACCTGATGTATTTATTGATGTCCTGCTGGACAAGTACCCCCATCATTTGAGACTTTGAATCCATAGGGGACTGGAACTTGGCCTCGATCTCAAAATCTATGTCGCCAACATTCTGCATGATCCTCGGTGCATCATTTACTCCACCCCAGATATCATGTTTTTTACCACCGATGACCGCGATTGATAACAACGCATCCTTCGTGCCCGAACCTGATACATCAAATGTGGAGGAGTCCAATAATGGTTTTATGGGTGTCCAGAGCGAGGTATTGAGCGCTGGAGCGCTGAAATCATCAGAAACAATTTGCTGAGGTGGTTCATTGCTGAAGTTAACGTTCAGTTCATCCTGATCTGATATCGTGATTTCCCGTGATAATGGAGTGATGTTCGTCCATCCTCTTTTCAGTTCTTCAGTTACTGTGTATGTGCCATTTTCAAGGTTTATAAAATTGTAAGAACCATCAATATTTGTGTATGTGCTTGTTTGCATTGAGCCATTTGTTACTGTGATATTCCAATCCGGTATTCCAGAACCGTCAAGATTGTTGATCTTATAACCTGAAAGGCTGTATGCAGCCACCCCAGATGCTGTTGTTAATAATATACCTATACATATTAATATTAAAGTCGAATTCCACACTATCTTTTTAACCATAAGATCACCTTTTTTTTAGTTTAATCTCCAAATATTGAGTACCGTGATTTTAACTTCATTCCTTATAAATATATCGCAGTAAAAAAATAAAATAGGAATTATTATAATTATCATCGTAATGATGGCACTTGAGAATAAATATATATAGTATAAAATTCACGTTCAACAATGTAATGTTTTCAAAGAATTCTTTAGATAAAAAAGAAATTATTAATATTATTGGATTGACAATATTAGCATTTGTTATTCGTATTTTTTTTCTGCAATTCCAGCAATTCATAACCCATGATGGTGCTGAATATGCTGTTTTGGGTAAAAATTTGATTGCTGGAAATGGATATATGAGCATACAGGGACAAATCAATTTGTTTTTTTCGCCCTTATATCCACTTTTGATTGGCATTTTCTCATTAGTTTTTGAGAATTTGGAATTATCTGCCCGTTTAGTTTCCATATTATTCGGCAGCTTACTGATCGTACCATTGTATTTTTTTTCACGGAAAATATACAACCAGAAAGTTGCTATCATTAGCTCACTTTTGGTTGCACTCTATTGGGTACTCATCAGATACTCTACAGCGACAATGACCGAATCGACTTATACATTTTTACTTATGTGTAGCGCCCTTTTGGTGTACACGGCGCTCATTAACCAAACGAAAGTTTTGTTTATTCTCTCTGGCATATTTTTGGGATTATCCTACTTAACAAGACCGGATGCAATTGGGTATCTTTTTATATTTATGGTTTTGACTTTGATTTATTTCAAAAGGGATAATGGACAAAGATATGAATGGAAAAAAGCCCTGGCTTGTTGCCTTATCATGTTCATATGCTTTGTGGCCATTTTGTCACCGTACATATTATTCTTTCATGAACAAACCGGAAAATGGACATTAGGTAACAGGGGTATTATAAACACAATATATGGAGAAGATACTTCTGACGTTCTTAATTTTGAAAAGAATGTTTTTGGCTTAACAGAAGATGGAAAAGAAATCAAAATATTAATGACTCAAAATAGCAGTATTTTAGAGTATGTGATTTCTGACCCAGTTGGAATTGCAAAAAGATATATCCAGAACAGTGAAGAACAATATATCAGATACATTACTTCCATTTTTCCACCTTTGCTTATCATGTTGGCAGGAGTTGGCCTTTTTCGGAAAAATTGGACCAGGGAGCGTCTTAAAAAGGAACTTTTCATAGCAGTCATTATAGCTTATCCTTTGCTAATTTATCCATTATTTCATCTTGATTCCAGGTATATTGCACCGATATTGCCATTGGCTATTATTTGGGCTGCTAACGGGATTAATGAATTGCAGACCTGGTTAGATACTAATCTTAATAACAATGCTAAAGGTCGCTTCAGACAGGGCTTTCTTTTAAAAAATATAGTATTGATAGTTGCAATTTTATCATTAATACCCATGATGATAACAATTTATCATTCGAATTATCCGGTAGAGCATAAAGAAGCAGGATTATGGCTGGGGGAAAATTCACCCAGAGACTCCATAATACTTTCCAGAGATCCATGGGTTTCATTCTACTCGGAAAGAATATGGCTGCCATTACCGTATGCCAATTATTCACAATTGCTCTATTATGCAAAATATCATAAAGCAACTCACATCATAATTGACAGAAGAATTGTTGAATTAAGACCTGAGCTGGCATTTTTGATGGATAAGAACGAAGCGAATTCGAATGATCTAAGATTGATCTATGAAAATGGTAAGCATAATATTCTTGTATATGAAATATTATATAATTA
Source organism: Candidatus Methanoperedens sp. (assembly GCA_049301735.1). GTDB lineage: Archaea > Halobacteriota > Methanosarcinia > Methanosarcinales > Methanoperedenaceae > Methanoperedens. The sequence goes on along the minus strand of JBAQLI010000115.1, from coordinate 11,524 downwards.
ACCATCAGTCATGTTTTGTTAATAAACTTCCTCCGAGTTCATAAACACCCGGAATGTTGGTAAGGGGATATATTAAAGGTCCTAATTTTTTTCCAAATACTTTCTCACAGGTTCTCTTTTTTCTCTTATTGTTTATTTCATTCTTTATTTTGAAATATAATTTATTCAGGTCTTTTTTTGACACCTTGTCGTCCAGGATTAAATATTCTTTATTATTTACTACAAAATCCATATCTAAAAGGTCCCAATTCATATCCTCGGCGACTAAATTCCTGGATATGGCATAATCCCAGATTTCTGTAGCTGGAAATGGGATCATAACCGAAAGATCAAAACTATCAATGGGACTATCTTTAATAAATTCATATGTCTCCATCATTTCTTCCCTGGTTTCATTTGGTGATCCTATCATGAAATAACCGTGGACAGTAAAACCGTATTTCTTTGCAACTTTTAATGCATTTTTATTTTGTTGCATGGAAACAGATCCTTTTTTGATTCGATTTAAAACAGTTTCAGAACCTGTTTCAAAGCCAATGCCAATTTTTTCTACATTCATTGATTTCAAATGCCCGGCTATTTCCTCATTGAGAAGATTAGCACGGCAGTGGCAGAAAAAACGAACCTTTTTATTTATCCCTTCTTCCTGGATCAACCTGGATATCTCTTTTACTCTCTTTGGGTCTGCAATAAAAAGATCATCATCTATGCTGATAGCTTTCACTTTATATTTTGAAATAACATCCTTGATTTCTCCTACTACATACTCAGGGGTGTGGAAACGAACCGTACTCCAAAAACTCCCTGCAGCGCAATACGTGCATTTGTATGGGCATCCCCTGGATGTTAAAATATTGGCTTCTTCTCCGATAGTAAATATATCCCGTGCCGGAAAAGGAATTTTATCAAGGGGTTTGATCAAGTTCCTTTTGTTTGTTACAGCAATTTTTCCCTCATTCCAGAAAACTATGCCCGGAATATCATTTAATGGCGGCTTACTCGAACTATTATTGTCATAAGCCCGAACTATTTCAGAAAATGTTTCTTCGCCTTCACCCAGAACTCCAACGTCAATTGCCTTGTCCAGGTTTTGCGGCAAAGCTGTTATATGATGGCCACCAATTACGGTTAATATTTCTTTATCGATTGCTTTTACCTGATTGGCAATTGAACAGGCGGAATTATAATTTTGTGTTGAACTTGAGATCCCCACGATATTGGGGTTGTATTTTCTTACCAAATCCGAAACATCATGTTCGTAAGAACGCTCAATTATGTCTACTTGCACAGAGTCATTGTATTTGCGTAAGTATGAAGCAATGTAGCTAACGCCCAGGGGAATTTTTGGGTAAGAACTGAACTTATTCGGTTTTTTTACCGCTATGATTAATAAAATATTTGTCATTTTGATAACCTGCCAATAGGTAATGTCGGTTCACTATTTAATTTTATCTTTGGAATCATATTGATAAAGAGTATTTAAAAGCAAATATCAACTCTTTCGCCATTCCCCTGTAATACATTCGAAGCCAATTTCCCAGATGAGCATAACAGCATGCCCTGTCATACATGCCCAGAGAGTAATGATTGACCGATATTAAATATTCAAAAAAGATTCTCCAGCGCGGCAGTGTAATTTTCCCTTCTTTTGATGTATCGAACCAGCCTGCACGCAGCTGGAGGTTCGAGTATGCCTTGGTTGATCGTTCTTCATGTTCCCTGTGCAAGAAAAGGAATTGAGGGATCTCGTAAAATCGACCGATTAAACTGAGTTCTGCAAGTAAAGCCCTATCTGAACCAGGATAAGATTTTATGAGCCTGGTTTTTCTAAGTGCATCTGAGCGTATCAATCCGAAAACATCAAAACAAAAATGATTGAAATAGATCAGGTAGCCAAATCGATCCTGCGGTTTACGTGAATTCACGTCATTTTGCTTCATTATATAAGCTGCAATAACGTCCCCATATTCATTAATAAATTCTACTTTGGAATTACACAGGATAATTGAATCATCATTATCAAGCACTTCTATGCATTTCGATAAGTAGTCCGGGGCCACAAGGTCATCGTGTGCAACCCACTTAAAATACTCACCAACCGATAATTCGAAAACACGATTGAAGTTCCAGGCAGCTCCAAGATTTTTTTCAGCCCGGTAGTAATGTATGCGTGTGTCTTTTTCAGTATATGCCTGGCAAATCTCGGATGTCTTGTCTGTTGAGGCATTATCAGAGATGATAAGCTCAAAATCTGTAAATGTTTGAGCCATGATAGAATTTATTGCATCTTTAAGATAATTTTCACCATTGTACACAGGCAAGCCTATGCTAACTCGAGGTTTATTATTTTTTATGTCTAACATAACATATCTTCACTCAGCCTGTGCACATAATAGTATAATATATTTTGGTATCATATTTAATTTATTATATCCACACGATTTGATTATCCAAGCCCTGGGACTCATCCAATATAATTTCAATCGCTTTATTGAATCTTGGTTCCCATGATAGTGGCCTCAGTTTCTCAATCGTTTTCTCAACGTCGATTTTGACATTTTCAGCTTTCTTAAGCGCCTCCTTCAAACTATCACGATTCCATTCATCCAGGTAGATGACATTCCCTTCCAGCCCCAGCTTCGATATGTATTCATGCAAACCGCTTAATCTGGTCGCAATTACAGGCTTGCAGGATAATAAAGTGTAAGCAGCCTTCATGGGGATAAATCGATCCATATAATCATTTTTTGGATTCGGTATCAAAACTATGTCTGCATTACATATGATATCGAAAAGCTCATTGTGGCTCACCGAACCTGTATACTTTACATTATCTCTTTTAACAATATCTTCATCTTCTTTTAGCCCAACAAGATGCAGCTCCCAATCATGTAATTCAGAAAATAATTCTGAGATCCATGGTATCATCCCTTTACGTTTCATACCTCCGAAGTAAAGCGCGATCTTTCTCCCATTACTATTCTTATTTGACGCGTGTGCACAGAGTTCATCCTCTCCCACTCCCGGCACCATGATAAGCAATTTCTGACCACTTCCGGGTGTTATATAATCCAGCATTTTTGGCCATGCAAGAATGATCGTATGCGCACGATGGATTAATAATTCTTCGACGAAGTTAAGCCGTAAGCGTTTTAGAAGTGGCGGATTTTTGTCAAAGTCTCTGCGCTGGTGGACAGCTAAATCATGGACATTAAGCACAATCCTATTTGGCCTGATATACGATGCAAACAAAGTAAAAAGATGGGCTATTGTGCCGCACCCATATTCAACCCAAACACTTGTATCTTTTTTGAACATACGGAGGATAGCATACCGGTTGATATCGCCATTCTCTCGTCTGAATGGTATTACTCTTTCAAACCTTTTATTAAGAGTTGTCCAGGCATAATATCTTCTTACCTGTCCACCTTGATGTATGTCGCTTCTTTTCTTTATGGGGACATGATCCATAAAAATTACGTCCATTTCAATCGTTCCATTTATATTCATTATTGACTTAATCCTTTGTCCTTTCATACATCAATGAAATTCCTTTCATTTTCAAATATCACAAAAAATAATATATATTATATAATATAAATTAGGTTAGATTTAGGTAATATTTAATTATTGCTGTTATACGGTCTGCGAAATTCTGTGTTGAATCTGTTAAAGGTGAAATAATTGTATATGTTGCAGTTGCAATGGTGCTTGGTGTATAAACTTTATTCCATGCCCTGGCTTTTAAAGTTGTGTTCGAAGAAATTAGGATCGGACTTGAATATATTGGAGAGGTTTCATCAGGTGTTGTGCCATCTCTTGTATAGCGGATTATTGCTCCTGTGGTACTTGTTGAGATAGAAATATTCTGAGCGCTTGAGTAAATGCCTTCGGGAATGGAAAAAGTTGGTGTCAAAATTATTGTTGACTTACCACACAACGATGATGACGATAGGTTATGCAAACCTTCATAGGCTATTGTTCCATTAACAATTTTGTCTCTCCATGCATAGGCAAATATCCATTCTGCATAACCACCATATTCACAGGTTTTTTCCACCTGATCAAGAAATGCTGGATTTGTATTGGGAAATATCGAGGAAAAAGTAATATATGCAACTGGCACTACAGGAATTTTATTTACTTCACGGTTCACTTTTTGAATACTGGAATTAAATGCAGACAATGACAATCTATTTGATTGCGCTGCATACCAATCAAGCAAATTATTGTCGGACATATATCCTGGGTCGAATCCATGCACTTTTCTATAACCGTCTGCAGCATTTGCAGATAAAAGTAGATTGGGATTTGATTTGTTAGCATTAAAGGAAACTCTGATCTTTACAAAAAATTCATTAAATACATCACGAACCACATCGTCAATTACGGGAACCATCTGGTCTGCTGGTCTAGTAAGCGGATCATAGCCATATTTTGCTTGTACCCTGGCACGCATCGCAGTGGAATATGATTCTCCCGTATAAAATGGCTCTTCAATATGGATTCCATCTAATGTTGGGTAGTGGTTAGCTATAAACCCTATAAGATTTACTTCATAATCTTGAACTTCTTTGAAGGCAGGGTCAATGCGAACATCATCAACCATTCCACTTCTATTCACTATATTGTATTTAGTTCCCCAAAGTCTACTTTCTGCTCTTGTTGGAAGACCCATAATATTAATGGAAAGAGCTATATGCAACTGAATATTCTTTTCATGTGCTTTGTTAATGGCGTATTCAAGCATATTCCATGAAGCTCTTTTATCCCAGCCTGCTTTGGCAGGGTCACGTACAGCTTCAAAATATTCACTCCCTACATACATTACAATAGCATCTCCGTTCATATAAGAAACATCGTCTATGACCTTGTCTATACTTGCTTTTGTAGAAAAAAGCCCACCCCACTCATTTACAGATATCACCCTTTTAAAAGGAAGGTATTGGGTTGCACTTGATATATCCATCAAAGCAAAAAGAAAAATAAATATTATTATGAAACGAATGTAAAATACCATTATAAATCATTCTTCATTATTTAACTTGACTTCGTCATATTAATATTTAAGCTATTTGCAAAATCTCCTCAAATTCAACATGATAATAATGCAAAAAAATAAATTATACAATTATGTTACTTGATACCCGGATCATATCAAAAATATCGACTTGTCCATCAGTATTTATATCATAATTCGGGTAAGGAAATGTGGTAATTTCATAATAATGAAAATATACGATATTCATATCATAAACATCTACGACATTATCTTTGTTCAAGTCATATATGTTATTGTTAACATTGACCTTCTCCAATTGTAAATCATCGATGTTGTAGGTATCACCTTCTGCAGCAAACGGCGCAATCCATATCTGCATACGTCCATCGGTGACATTGCCCTCAAAACCACTGGTGCTAAATTCAGTCGTGAAGGTCTGCCAGGTAGTATTGAGATCGGCCGTATAAGTTAATCCATAGGTGGGATAAGGTGAAACACCTTTGATAAGCTTCATTTGCAAATCATGTCCTGTTGTCGAATATGCCGCAAAACTAAGCTTATAACGCCGGTTTGGTTCAAGGGGTATTCCTGTCTGGTATAATTGGATATTCGTGTTAATGCTGCTAATAGCAAGCTTTCCAGAATAACTTCCTTTATAGCCAGGAGATACCGCACTAAACGTCACGTTGGCGTTTGTGGATTTAATCCATGAAGTCGTTCCTGATTCAAATCCGGGATTTTTTATGTAATTGGCAGTAACAGGAGATATTACTGGTGTTGCAATGGTGTATGATGCTGAGGTTATGGAGCTTGGTGTATAACCTGTTTTCCATGCCCTGGCATTTAAAGTAGTATTTGAAGAAATTAGGATCGGACTTGAATATATTGGGGAGGTTTCGACAGGTGTTGTGCCATCTTTAGTATAGCGGATTGTCGCGCCTGTGGTACCTGTTGAGATGGAAATATTTTGAGCGCTTGAATAAGAGCCTGCGGAAATGGAAAATGTTGGGGCAGAAACTATTGTGGACTGCTTACCGCACAATAATGATGGCGGAAGGTTATGTAAACCTTCATACGGTTTGATTGATGTCCCATTTATTATTTTATTTCTCCAGAAATAAGCAAATACTTTCTCAGCACTACCGCCATATTCACAGCTTTTACTTACCTGGTCAATAAATATTGGATTTGTTTCAGGGTATATTGAGGACCAGGTAATATATGATTCCGGTACAACAGGAATATCATCTATTTTTTGTTTCATTATTTCGATACTGGATTTGAATCCGGATAATGAATTCGCATTTGTCTGCGCTACATACCAATCCAATAAATGATTATCCGACATATTCTCTGGATCAAATCCATGTACTGGCCTGTAATAATTTGCGGCATTTGCAGATAAAAGCAAATTTGGATTTGATTTATTAGCATTAAAAGAAGTCCTGATCTTAACAAAGAATTCATACCATATATCATGAGCGGCAAGATTTATTCTTGCTTTTGTAGGGCATATATTTATATCTAAAGAAGATACGCACGACACTGGATCATCTTGTTGAGTTATAATATCATATCCAGAAAATTTTGCTTTAACTCTATCGCGCATTGCAGGAGAATATGAATTAACCCCATTATAAAATGGCTCTTCGATGTGAATGCCATCTAATGTTGGATAGTGGTTAGCTATAAACCCTATAAGCCCAACTTCATAATCTTGAACCTGGATATATGCAGGATCGCGTCTATTAGAATCTATAACACCATCTCTACTTACAACGCTATAATTGGTCCCCCACATCCTGTATTCTGCCCTGATATTACTGTTAACTATATTTACCGGTATCCACACATGCAGTTGAATATTGTTTTCATGTGCCTTGGCAATTGCGTATTCAAGCATATTCCATGAAGCTCTTGAATCCCAGCTTGCCCTGGAAGGATCACGTACAGCCTCAAAATACTGGCTTTCGATCGAAAACATTATCGCATCGCCGTTCATATAAATTACATCTTCTATTACTTTATCGATCATTGTTTGATTCTTGGTAGCATCCCCCCAACTATTTACATCTATCATCCTTTTAAATGGAAGTTCATTTGCGGCACCTGCTGCATCTGTCGTACCTAATGTTATTAATAACACGGTCACAAACCCTAAGTAAAATCTCATCGGTATTAAAAATGGTTCCATACATTTCTGTTTTTATGAACATAAATATAAGATTCATGTTCATTTATCAAATACTGATGAGCATATTAATAGATACAAGGATTATTTCAGTTAGAAAATGAGATTTTTTGATGAAAACAAGTTAAAACTTAAATTAAAAAAATATATATTTTATTTATTATTGGTTTTTCTGTCAAGTAGTCGTAGGCTGTCGCCGGCCTCAAGCCCTTTAAGGGCCGTACGTGAAACTTTCTTTTCATATTTAAAATCTGGGCTGAGAACTAAAAAAACTAAAAAAACTGTCGACATATTTAATATAAACTGAATTGTTTCCCAAATTATCCTGTTTACACAGGTAAAGTTAGGTATTATTATGGTAAATATGCAATTGATTTTTAAAGAAACAAATGGAGAATGCTTCAAGAAATTTTCGAATAGAAAAGGAATTTTTCAAAAGAGATGTGAATTTTAATGAGATATATTATAAATATTATACTATTATTTTTGGTATTGTTTTCAGGAATAAATGTGGCAAGTGCAGTCCAAGAGCTTCCCTTCAAAAGGGTGATATCTGTAAATGAATGGGGCATGCTTTTTTCTACAACAGCAAGTATAGACCAGGTCATAGACGATGTTTCTTATATGAATGGAGATGCTATTGTAATGTATATAGGGAGTGAATATTTTGAAGCTGTACGCGACCCTACCAAAGCAAGCTGGGATTTAAGAGCTTCATGGAATATGCTTGAATATGCAATTGCCAAGGCACATGAAAAGAATATTCAGTTGCATGTATTTCTACCTGTTAATAGTATGATTCCTGTAAGGGCAGAAAGTAGACTTTGGGGAACTAAATACAATGTAGCGGGTATAAACGGAATGGTTGATGATGTTCGTATTGACCCTGCTTACAGAGAAGTACAGGATTATGAAGTAGGCCTTATAGGATTTATCGCTAAACACTATCCAACTTTGGATGGAATCCACATCGAAGAACCGTTTTATGTTTCACAGTCTTATTCCCGGCCGATAATTGACAGAGTTAAAGCAAAATATAATGGATATGACATTACTGGCAAAAGTGACTGGAATAAAGTTGAATGTCGTGGAAGTTCCTTGAAAGGTATAGACCAGGATATTTGCCCGACTTTTTCAAAGATATACGATGTAGAACGTGATGTATTTAATGAGCTTTTTACTAAAATAAGAGCGACCGTTAACGCTAACAAGGCAAATCCCAATCTACTTTTATCTGCAAATGCAGCAGATGGTTACAGACCACTACATGGATTCGACCCAGGATATATGTCGGATAATAATTTACTTGATTTTTATGTAGCGCAATCAAATAGATTGGAATTATCTTCTTTTAGATCTTCTGTTGATAGAGTGAACAGAGAAGTGGATAACATGCCTGTTGTACCGGTTTCATTTATTACCTGGTCTTCAATATTCCCTGATGCAAATCAAGCAGTTATTGACCAGATAAGTAAAAGCTGTGAATACGGTGGCAACGCAGAATGGTTCTTTGCATATGCCTGGAGAAACAAAATTGTCAATGGAAAAACAGCATTTGAAAGCTTGCATGACCTTCCGCCATCATCGTTGTGCGGCCAGCAGTCTGCAACATCCGCAATAGCAACATCCGCAATAGTTTCTGCCCCAACATTTTCCAAGCCCACAGGCACTTACTCAGGCACTCAAAGTATTTCAATCGCAACAGGTACCACAGGCGCAACAATCCGCTATACTAAAGATGGCACAACACCCACCGAAACCTCTTCCCTATATTCAACGCCAGTGGCCATTTCTTCAACTACCACTTTAAAGGCCAGAGCTTGGAAAGCAGGTTATACACCAAGCGCCGTTGCCGCAGCGATATACACCATTGGCACACCAACTATGGCGAATTACATAGATAACCCGGATTTTGAGTCGGGAACAACTTCATGGAATTTTTACACGAGTGGTACCGGGACTTTCAGTGTAGTACCACAAGACAATGTAAGAAATAATGCTGCCGTGATTTCTTTGAAAAGTGCGGGTGCAAACATACAGTTGTACCAGGAAATATCAACCCTGGAACCAAACACCCGCTACCGGCTGAGTTTTGCAGCCTATTCAACGAGCGGACATGATCTGATCGTAAATTTGTTCAAACATAATACACCATATACTGACTACGGTTTGGATTTTACGGCAGATCTTGGAACGGACTGGCAGACCTTCACGACTGAATTTACCACTAGCGGTTTCACAGGCACGGTGAACGATGGTCGTTTGATGTTCTGGCTGGCCCCATTTGCACAAGCAGGTGATACCTACTACTTTGATGACATTCGATTAGAAAAGGTTACTAATGAACCCCCTACACCAATTGAACCCTCTACACCAACGCTAACATCCGGTTTGCCACAAAATGCACCTGGGAAGCAATGGGTTATGACATTTTCAGATGAATTTAGCGGAACAACAGTTGATAAGAGTAAATGGCTAGGAGGATATGCAAAACAGATGTGGTGCAACAATGGAAATTGTCCTGAACAATGGACAGGTATCTCAGTCAATAACGGTATTTTGTCACTTCGTGGAACTATCGACTATTCAAACCTGGCAAATTCATGGCAGTACAAAAACAGGGCAATAATGAATACTGGCGGTTTAACATTACAGGAAGCAAAATTCAGTCAGAGATATGGGTATTTTGAAGCATCTATGAAGTATCCTACCAACGTGAATGGGGAAGGAGACGGCTCATGGTTTTCATTCTGGTCACTTCCGATGTTGAAAACTGATAACTCCGGGACGGATAAAAGTCAATTAGCTGAGATTGATATACAAGAACTTGTTATGTCAAAACCAAACTTGTATGTAAGTCTGACTAACATCCATGACGACAATCGTTCTAACGCAAAAGGATACAAAATAACATCAGCAGATGATTTATCTAAAGGGTTTCATAGATACGGTTTATATTGGTGGGATGATGGTTCTGATCATGGGGCAGTCCAGCCATATTTTGATGGAAAAGCACAAGGGTCTCCATATGTTCTCCAAAGCCCGCTCTTTGATAATGGAATATTCTTAATGCTGCAAGTCATACCATGCCCAAGAAACAACGTCCCATTTGGCGGTGGAAGCCCATGCACATCAGAATCAAAAGATAACAATCCTCTGTTTGTGGATTTTGTGAGAGCTTATAAGGAAATTTGATTCTATCGGAATAACCCACAGCTCTGCTGTGGGAAGCTTCACTTTTTTCCACTCAAAGGAAAGGTTAATGATAAATGAACCCAAACAACAAAATATGAAAGCAAGAAATATCGTTTTAATTGCATTGATCATTTTAATGGGATTGACAAATATAGGCAATGCAAGTACGGCAAGAATAATGTCCGTAGGTGATTCTATCACCGCCGGGAATGTAGGGAATTACAGTTATAGGGTACCATTGTTCCAGCTGCTAACAGATGCAGGCATTGATTTCGATTTTGTAGGCTCTACATCTACCGCCTATGATCCGACTCCGGATAAAAACCACAACGGTTATCCGGGAAAAAGGATAGATTACATTTCCGGCAATATTGAGAAATGGCTCAACTCTACTCCAGCAGATATCATTCTATTGCACATAGGCACGAACGACATATTTCAGGGTTATTATGTCGAAACCGCTCCGGATCGTCTTAACGCATTAATAGATAAAATCGCAGCAAAATCCCCCAACACTTTGATTTACGTGGCTACAATCGTTCCCCAAAAAGATGACCCGGCCACATCAAGAAATGAGTCGCTACAAACGATCACATACAACAATGCAATTCGAAGCATAGTTAAAGACAAAAAGCTTCAGGACAAAAATGTCATTCTGGTAGATATATATTCCCAGATGAATGTACAAACAGACTTTGCGCCATGGGAACGGCTACATCCGAATAAAATAGGGTCAAATAAAATGGCTAAGACCTGGTTCGATAGCATAAAAGCATCGGGAGTAATATCGGTAGCAAAGCTCAATGCTATTAAAAACGCTGGGTTTGAATTGGAAGAAACCTTCTGGACGTTCCACACAGACGGGTCAGGAGTGTTCAATGTGGCCCCGCCTGGCTATGAAGGTAATAATGCTGCCGTGCTTTCTTTGAACAGCGGAGGTGCGAACATCCAGTTGTACCAGGAAGAGACAATCCTTGAACCAAACACCCGCTACCGGCTGAGTTTTGCGGCCTATTCAACAAGCGGACACGATTTGGCCGTAAATTTGATTAAACATGATACGCCATATACTAACTACGGTTTAAATTTTACGGCCGATCTTGGAACGGACTGGCAGACCTTCGCAACTGAATTTA
>JBAQLI010000114.1:0-10897 GCA_049301735.1 Candidatus Methanoperedens sp. | reverse complement strand
ATGTAATTTAAGCAGTTATTATTTAAAAATAAGTTATATAATATTTATTTACTGAAATTAATAAAAACGCTATCGAGAAAAATATTATTTGAGACGCACGAAAGGTACGGAATACGGGAAATAATGCTTATTTGCCCTATTTTTGACTGTTAAGTTTTTGTCTTGTGGGTTAGGTTTGAAATCCGTCTGTTTATTGGGCATGCCAGGTGGAGAGCGATGGCGCAAAACCGGATGGTTAGATTCGAAATGCGTCTGGTAGGTGGGATTTAGCTAAGCTAATATGGGTCTTGAGTTGCTGGGTTTGAAAGATAGGCTTTTATCCTCTATTAAATGGGTTTAGATTATTGGTCTCCCAGATTGTTAATCTGGATTTTCCTTCCAATATATCTTTACGGATTTCTAATAATAATTTTCCAAAAAATTTAACATCAGTATTTTTACGGTTAAGGCAATAGCATCTCAAGTTTATGGACACTACGAACGTTTATGGCTCTTCTGATTTATTAGAACCATGCATGCCTTTAATGGGAAAAATAAGAAAATTTAATCAAAGTAATAACTTTTGGATAGAACTTTTGCGTGACTTTCTTTCTGTGGCCACGGTGGGCGTTATTCTTGCTTCTATATCTCAAATCGCATTCGGGATGTGGATGCCCATGGTTGCTGTAGAGAGCGGTAGCATGTTCCCTCATATCCATATAGGAGATATTATTTTTGATCAGAGTATCAACCGCACCGAAATTACCACACACGAGATGGGGAAACAGAACGGCTACACCTCCTTTGGTGATTACGGTGATGTGATTCTGTACAAACGTTATGGAAGAGATAACACCACCTCTATCACACACCGTGCTATGTATTATGTAGAAGAAGGAGAACCGATGTGGGATGGAGGACCACCCGCCCCTTATGCTGGTTATATTACAAAAGGGGATAATATCATAACAAATCCATCCTACGATCAGCAGGGAGACATAAGTTACCTGCAGCCAGTGAAAAAAGACTGGATTATAGGAGTGGCACGCTTTTACCGTGTTCCTATTCTAGGTTATATTTCAGTCATTCCCAGAAAGATTCTAGGTATATAATTTGAATGGTCTATATATTCAAACCTCTAAATATTGAATAAGCATCCTTACCTGTTCCCACCTTGAACAACTCTTTGAAACTGCTCAGTTTTAGCTCGTTAACCTTGACAGAATATTATTGCCAATCGTCTTTTGGCAAGCAGAAATCTATTTACAGCGAACTATCTACAAACTTATGATGTTTTTAATATGCCCCTTGACCATCGCAGTTATTATACTTTCTGAACGGATGATGCGTATAAGGATTCTTGAACATTCTTTCTAACCTCCAATAATGATTAAGAGACGTATTATTTATAAGTTTTTCGGAAACTATCGAATCACTAAATTAACTTCAAGGTTTTCCTTGCGGCAAGTAAGAATAATTATGTCCATGGCTTTTCTCATATACAGCAAATTTAAACTCGGGGAAGGAAATGGTATAAATAAAAGTATAAAGATAATGAGGCATAACAATGGAAAAGACATTAGGAGTAAAATTCTTAAAAGCTTCATTGATATATTTTATCATAGGTGTTACTATGGGAGCTATTATGACTATAGGACCAATCTATGATTTTGTCGTCTTATCAAAACTATTTGAAAGAGCTCATGCTCATATAAACCTTATTGGATGGGTGAGTCTCTCAATAATAGGGTTTATATATTATTTGATATTAGGAAATCTTGGCAAACCTTTATACAGCGAAAGGCTAGGAAATATGGGTTTCTGGCTCATTAACATCGGTATATGTGCAGAGTTTGTTGCATTACTCATAGGAGGATACGCGCAAGCATCTTCGTTCCAAGCTGGAAATTACGTTATAAAAATGTTAATAGTAATCTTTGCTTTTGTAATGATGATAGGAGTTTATTTTTCTGTATATAATATATATAAGACATTAAATCGCTAATTCAAATAATTGAGGTAATAGCTTTCTGGAGTGATAGTTCTACCTCCTGCGGTATTCTTTAAAATATAGCCTTGCAGCAGCAAATACGGCTATTGCTACGATAAAACCAGCCATAATTGTATAGCTTTTTTCATTTAAGGTTATGGAGAACTTCTCATTGCTGAATGGATAGAAAAGCATAATTCCATCAGCAGCTATATATCTCGTTATATTCTCCTCAATATTTTTGGCTAGACTATCATTTGTTACAACCTGATTTGCCAGGTTTTTGATCGTGTGGTTAGAGTTATCGAAAAGGAAAATATCCAGGGCGGAATGCGACCAGAAGCCAACGATTAATGGTGCAAAAAGAGCACGATTTCGGATTACAGTTAGCAGTGCCAATGTGAGCAAAACCAGCGGCGAATGCAGTCCACTACGATGATTCCAGAGGATATCCAAATCGGGCAGGAGACTGGCAGTTGCTACGAGTGCCATTTTCTGCCGGGACCTGTCTTTCAACAGGATTGCGCCAAGCGTAAGGCCGAACAACAGATGTGAGATCCAGTCCATATTCATAATATGTCGAGGAATAATAAATTTTATGCCTTACAGTTCTGTCAAAATCATAAAGCGTGAATTTGGGATGTATCATCAGGCATCCTCACCTATCCCTTGCTTCAAACCACTCTTTAAAACTGTTTTTCTTCAATCAATTGAAGCGATCTTTACCATCAAGGTCTTATCCGGCTTATCCTTTCTCAGCCGAAACATCTTTTTCAAAGCCACCTGGATTAATTTCCTTTTTTTTTCGGATGTTTTTTCGATTTGATCTTTTGTTGTGCGGTGCTAGATCTCGATTCGAAGGATCATTTCTGAATAACATTGACGCAAAACAAAAAATAGCTGGCTTTTTTTATCATACCATTTTATCTGCCAGCTTTCACTCCTTTGACTTCGAGATACTTATATAGTCCCTAAGCCACTGCACACTTCACAGCGCTTTTTAGCTGGTGAACCCAACCATTTAACAAGCTGAACATAAGCAGGTTTGTATTTCCACCCTTTGCCATCGCAGCTAGAACACTTCCTAAATAACTTGCGTGTGTTAAACATTATTTCTAACCTCCAAACCTACTGATTGTACTGCCTATTATATAAATTTTTTCTGAAGCACTGCTGTGGTATAATTAAGTAGGTACAGACTCATCAAATATATGAAAAAAGAATAACATCTCATGGGAATGGTGCTAAAATTGATGCCAGAAAAATACATTGTAAAAAGGGTCTATGTGATTGTCTTAAAAAACTGAAGTTCATCATTCATTCCAAATCTACTAAAAGATTATCTTTAAGAAATCTCAAATTCTTTAGTATTAATGACAGCCAGATTTACAAAAGAAGAATCTTAGGTTTTATTATGCGGGGGAAGGGATTTGAACCCTCGAACTCCTGCGAGAATAGATCTTGAGTCTATTACCGTTAAACGGTAATAGATACCTTTTTACTCTTTGAAGGCATATTGTTGTATATGAGTGACGAATTCGATAGGCTGAAACGGCTTGATCCGGTTAATAAGAAGTATTTACTGGATTATGTCAGGCAACTTGAACTGAAACAGCTAAAGGCTGGCACAGTCAAAATAAAACTGTGGAAGGTCTACACTTTCATGATTTTCACGAATTTCAAGGACAGTAAAAACGTAACCAAGGATGATGTGGAAAACTACGTGATCGAGCGGCGCAATAATTGCAGTCCTTTCACCGTTCAGGGAGACATCCTTGAACTCAAACTCTTCCTGCGCTGGCTAATGCCTGACAGGGAAAAGGAGCTTTTCACATTCAAGATGAAAAAACCAAAAAGAACGCTTCCAACGGACGGGTTAATAACACGAAAAGATATTCAAACTCTTGTCCAGGCATGCGACACACAGAGGGATCGGGCGCTTATCATGCTGCTTTGGGATTCAGGGGCACGTCTCAATGAGATCATGACCTTGAATGTGGCACAGGTTGAATTTGATAAATACGGGGCTGTCGTTATTGTGGATGGCAAGACCGGAAGAAGAAGGTTAAGATTAGTCGATTGTGTACCCGATTTACAGGCATGGGTAAACATGCATCCTATGAAAAATGTTCCTAATGCCCCATTGTTCCTTACATATAATCGATATGGACTGGGTACGAAACGCCTGAACTTTCGCACAGTAGAGAATCGATTGAAAAACCTCGCTGCAAAACTTAAAATGGTCAAAAACATACATCCGCATGCTATCAGACATGCACGACTCACTGACTTGGTTAAATCCGAAGGCAATAAAAAGGGATTCTCAGAGATGGAATTAAGAATATTGGCAGGCTGGGAAAAAAACAGTACAATGCCTGAGATATACGTTCATTTATCAGGAGCTGATGTTGAAAGGAAAATATTGACAAATGCAGGTTTAATTGAGGCTACTGATCAAGAAATAAGAGAGAATGCATTAAATCCACAACAGTGCCCCAGATGCAAGACCCTTAATGCTCATGATACCAAGTATTGTTCATCATGTTCTTTTGTACTTGATATAAGGACGGCAAAAGAAATTCAGAATTACGAGAAACAGATACCTCAGCTCATAGAATTACTGCTTAAGAGTGACGAAGCAAAGAAATTGTTAACGGGAATGACAAAATAATCCCTTTATATTTTTTTTCATTTCACTAAAGTTGATAAATTGCCAGTCTATCATTTTTTTTAAATTCAATTGAAACGTCCAGGGTCTGTAATTTTGATAGTTTATCAACTTTTAGTTGCTTTTCATTCAATTATTGTTTCCGATCTCAAATCAAATAATATTCCAGGATTTAAGTAAGACAAAGTTGTCCTGAGGTGACATATCCTTCCATTTTTTGTCATAACCGAAAGTTATAAATCAATATTTATACATAATATAACACGCACGTATATGACAAAAACAAAGCTACAAAAAACTTCTGATAAACAGTATCCCTATGTTTATTTTGATAAACTCCTGATAGAAATAGGTTTCAGATGGAAGAAGGGAGAGCCTTTAGATATTGATTATGATTTGGAGAACAAGCGCATCGTAGTCACTCAAACAAATAAAAGGAAGGAATTATGATCGCCGCAAAATCTGAACTTGAAAAACTCCGAAATGACCCGCTCGTTCAGATGTATGCCAATGCCCCGGATGAGATCTATCAACTTGCAAGAATACAAACCCGATGCTGAGGAAGGCGATCGAGTGGGCAAAGGCAATAGTGACTTCAAATGATATCCAGTGAGTGGAGTCAAAAATTTTTGATCGCATATCAAACAGCTATGAGCAACCTTTTAATGAGAAATGAAATAGAAGACATCCTTTTTCAAGGTCGGAGCTTGATAGTGCGGATTACAACTCCGAATAATATCAAAACAATTGCATTTAGCCTGGAATCTTAAAGATGGTTTGAGATATGCCTGAAAAAAAGAAATATCAAGACAAGAACCTTTTCAAAATTACCAGCAGTACTCCTACTCCTACTAATTTTATTTCAAATCCCTGCAAGTTCAGGGGGCAAACCATAGAGATCCTCAGTATTCTTTCCAATAGCGGTGGAATGACTACGAGGGAAATTTCTGACAGGACAGGAATATCAATCAAGGTTTTAAGTGTAATTCTTCCAAGAGGAGAAAAAAAGGGTATTTTTGAGAGAAAAGAACAATGGGGATGGCAAGCTTCGCCTTTTGGTTTTTTAATATTAGGTATTAATAATAATAATAACAACACGAATACAACACATATACAACACAAATACAACACGAATACAACACGAACTTTAGACAGTCCCAAAAAATCGCATCAGCTGAACCTATCAATTTTTACATCTCGATCAGACATCGCCGATCCTGAGCGAGTAGTAGTAGAAGTATTGGTGGGGCATTACGAGAGGACAGGAGAGAAGTATCGCTATTTTCGTGATTTATATCATTTCTGTGACGAAACCGGTGTGAGCGCTGTAGATGCTCCGACAGCCATAGCCCGGTTAAAAGAAGAGGGGTGCATCTATACAAGAAAGGATGAATTCGGTTGGAAGATCGGCCTTAAAGTCGATTTTGTTGAGAGATTAAAATTCTGTTAATTATCAGGAAAAAAAAGAAAAACCATTTATTTAAATCACGTACGTATCATGTTACATAAAAGTATTTATAGATTTAAAACATATCATAATAAGTACGTATTATATTACAAAAGATGATAAAAATGAAAGAACAATTGAAGAATGACTTTGAAGAGGTCTTAAGAACCGAATTGGACTTCCAGAACTGGATTCATGGAGAAAAGACTTGAAGCATTACAAAATTGTTGTTGATTCAAAGGAAAAGGATTCAAGTGTAGCAAAGGTACTTGAGAAACATGACCTTGAAATCGAGATCGCAACCCTTGAAGCTGGAGACTATATAGTAAACCACAGAATTGCTTTAGAGCGCCTGACAAAAGACGATATCCTTAAATCAATTTTCGAGGGCGAGAAACTATCCAGCAAGATAGGAGATATGACAAGCATCTATGAGCGCTCAATCCTGATTATTGAAGGAGAAGACCCCTTCTTTCCAGGTAGACCGTTTAATCTTTCATTCATTCAGAGCTTCCTTAAAACATTAGCTGTTTCTTTCGGAGTTTCGACTCTTTTCACTTTGAACGATGCGCAGACAGCTGAGGTAATATCCAGTATTGCCAGAGCTGAGCATTTGAATAAACCTGAACCCAGCAGAATTCAGGAGATACAATAAAATGGTGATAGTTTGGGAATAGAAAATCTGAACGAGGCCCTTAAGCTCACCAGAAAAGGCTGGGTGATCCATCCCCTCGCAGGTCTGGAGGATACAGGAAATAGTCCAGGGAAAAGACCACTATTAAACAGCTGGCAGAAACGCAAGAAGGCTACAACGACCGAGCTAAAAGAATGGTTTGAGAAAACTAATAATAACGTAGGACTTGTCCTGGGAAAAATGAGCAGCATAATGGTAATTGATCTCGATAAACTTGACTGGATAGATGTCCTTTTCCCTCCAGAGCAGAAGATCCTTGAAAGGACATTGCGAGCCGGCAGAATAACAGGCAGAGGGCACGTTTATTTTAAGTTTACAGATAAGATCGGGAACTGGAAATTCCATGAATTCGGGATCGAGATATTAGGAGAGGGGAATCAGGTAGTAGTTCCTCCTTCGGTCCACAGGGAAGGGCAACAGTATAAATGGCAATTGCCAGAAGGAGCATACCTGGAAACATTCGAACTTCTAGAATTACCAGATCAGGTCATCGAAATTATCAAGCAGCTAAAAAAGCTTGATGAGAAGATCAAAGGCTGCCGCAAATGTTTCAGGTGGATCATAAACCAATCACGTGATTCGATGCATGGTAAAGAGGGGCGAAGGTTAATGCTTGCAACGGCAACGGAGTTAAAAGCCCAGAAAGTGACGCTTGAAGAGTTCAGGCTATATGCAAAAAAAGTATAAGATCAGGAAGTTAAAAGGGCTGGATAGATATTCCAGTGTTTCAAGCCCGGATAAACAAGTTTCAGAGCTGTATAGATTCAGCCTGAAGAACATATCGAAAACAGGAGTAATAGACTTCGGGGATAACAGGTTCGGAGTGATCCTGGGATGCGATACACGCTGGCTTGATGATGAGGAACTGGCGCTAAATATTGTCCGGGTAAGCGGATTCCTGAATTCGATACAGCCAAAGACTTTGATAAAAGTACGTGCAGGCTCCCAGATACCTTATCTGAATCCTGTGGAAAGAATGGTAATGGAGCAGGTAAATCAACCAAGGTCCCATAATGAAAAGGCTCTGCTGTATTCTCTGCATGATCTATCCTCCAGGACGCCAAAGACCACGAACTGGGACGTGAAAATATTTATCGCAGTAGTATCCAATCACGCTGAAATTGAGACCCTGATGATGACACTTCTGCCCGGGGTGCTGAACAGATTGCAGGCAGCCCACACCGTATCCGCGGTAATAACACAGCGGGATAAGATCTACAATATCTTTGCAAATGATAATACAAGATACCAGGTGCAATCAAACAGGACTCCTGCCCTCTACGGAGAGAAGGAAGTCTGGAAGAATACACTGCGCCAGATAATGCAGGGTTCGATCGTGGATAACAGGGACCACCTTCTCGTAAACAATACCGAGTACATTTCCTGCATAATCGTGGGGATCCCTGTGGGAGGGGTAAGCGGTTTTCCCCCGATGCTCTCACCTGAAATATTGACTCAGATCTACAGGCTGTCTGCAAGCGAAGAACATGTGATCAGGATAGACCAGAGCATATACCCGATAGATTCTCCAAAGGCGCTTGTTGAGATCAAAAGAGCCATGAATACTATAAAAGGGAATGAGGAATCGCTCCAGAACAACCAGACAGCGCGCTTTGATATGGGGCTTGATCAGGAAGACTTGAGAGCCCTGTATGCCCAGATCAAGGACGGAAAGGAGAGTATGTTCGATATAAACTTCATTATCACGGTCTTTTCTCCTTCATACACATCACTGCTGGCAGGGATCTCAAAGGTGCGGGCTATCCTGAGCGCGAACAATATCATGAATCGGGTGCCAAACGGCAGGATCCTGGAAACGATCCAGTGCACTCAATTCTTACCCTACTATGACGAGAAGATCTCGGTCTGGCTTCCCACTTCCGGAATCTCAAGGATCACGCCTCTAGTGAACGGCCCGAACAATATGGTCTCATCGCACGGGGTTTATTTCGGGAATGATATTCATACGAACCAGGAGATAATAATAGACCTGGATAAACTTGGAGCAAGCCACACGCTGATGATCGGCCCCACAAGGTCAGGCAAAACAACGGCCATGGCAATAACCGGAATAAGAACTATCCTGAACGGTGATGATGCCATCTATATAACAAATAAGCCTGACTCGACAACAAATTATCTCGCAGTAGCAGAGTATTTCAGTGACGTAAGCCAGATAATTAACCTTGGAAGGCAGCCTGATGGCAAGACATGTTACAACATCAATCCGCTTGAGATCATCTATAATGAGAATGTGCAGTTCGACCCGATCTCGAAGTTCTATGAACACGTAAATACCGTGAAGTTTTTCCTGAACCTGCTCACAGGCGGGGACAGGACTCATAAACAAATTTCATACATTGGCGAAACGCTCGTCGAGCTCTATGCAAAGTTTGGAATTTCGCCGGAAGACAAAGAAACCTGGAAACAGGAAAAACAGCCGACCTTTCTTGATTTATATGATATCTGGGAGAGGGATAAAAAGAAATACAAATCAGATGCTACCATCGAAGCAGTATATAGCAGAACATCCTCTCTCAGGAATACGCTGAGGTGGCTTTCGAATCCAACCAACGTGGATCTGACAAAGCAATATACGGTCATAGACCTGTCTGCAATTCCCCAGGATACCCAGGAGGCTATGAATTATCTTCTCACAGCCATCCTTGCCCTCCGATTCAACATAAAGTCAAAAAGAAAGACAACGATCATGATCGATGAGGCAGGCGTGTTCCTGAAGAATGCCAGGCTGCAGGATGAGTTCTCACGAATGCTGAAACAGGCAGGTAGTTTTGGAGTTAGGATAATAATCGGGTCTCAGCAGCTATCTGACCTTTCAAGCATCGGTCCTGAGCTGAGGGCGAATATCTTTATCTCAGAGGTATATGGACTGAACATCGGGAAGAGTATTGACGATGTGGTGAAGTTTTTCAAACTATCGAATAACGATGCACAGTTCTTATTGTCCTGCTCCAGGCCAGGCATGTGCGCAGTATCCGTGGGATACCCATATGCAACTACCTATCACATGCAAAGGGTAGCATCCGATCTTGAGGCGCAGATCCTGTTCGGAAAACAGGAGCGTCAGGTTGCTTATACCTTTGTTCATCCTGACCTTGAATCCTTTGCAAAAGAACAGGGTGTGATCATGTCTGACTGGATAAATGGCGATACTGCGGTACTTCGCGCGGAGAGGTTGGTGGAATGGGCGCAGCGAGTGATTGGAACTGGAAAGGTCTTTGCATACATAGACAGGGAAAAACTCAACAACGATCTTATTTTGAATCAAAGCAAAGAGCATTTTTTGAGTGTTATCCAGATAGCAGCATGTTTCATCAAACGGAATATCAAAGTGGAAGTTAACCACTATGATGATGCGGACGTAGTAGCATGGCTGCCTGACGGACCTGTGGCTTTTGAGTACCAGACCCCTGGATCCAGCGATCCAAAGATCCTTACTGAGAAAAGGAAAAGCAGCGAAAGCAAGTATGGTCGTCTGCTTTTTGTAGGCAATACCCAGAGTGTCAGGGAAGTGGCGCAGGCAATAGGGACAGATGAAATCGTCATCCCTCGAGGCGCTCAGCTTGAGATGAAAATTAATGAACTCCTTGGAGAAACGAATTTGGAACAGGTTAGTTAATGAATACAGGAAAGAAGCAGGAGAAGCAAGAGCGGTCGTCTGCTTCTTATAGTCATTAATTTGATGATTCCGTTACGTATTTATTATGTGTATATAAAGAATAGCTACTTGAGAAGCAAAGCAGTACGGAGGAAAACGGCCTGCTTTTAGCAGCTTCTTTTCGAAAATGAGGGTTAGAAAGATTGATAGGGAAAAGGTACTTTATTTTTATTATTGGGGGTGTTACCTGGCTGTTGACCTGTTGTTTTATGCGTGACAAGGGCTTGAGTTTACATTGAACCTGTTCCTCTATTGCATTAACATCAATATTCTTTAAAGTTACTTGAAAATCGGCCACATCGTTTCTCAATTAGTGACTATTCAGATCCCCTCCCAAATATCCCATAACATAATCAGTTCATTATAAAAAATTGACTTCATTTTTTATTCTGCTATATTCGGAATAAATGCTTTTCCGCTAAAAACATCCATAATAGCAT
>JBAQLI010000113.1:0-4470 GCA_049301735.1 Candidatus Methanoperedens sp. | reverse complement strand
ATTGCCCAAAGCAAGTATAATTTATCCCAATTGTGATAAAGAACAATCAATAAATTCAATAAAACTTCCTAATACGGACAATTAATATTGCATTTGTACAATGTCAAATTGTTTTGGGACAGCCTGTGCAGATAATTTTTGATCATTAGAGCGATTAGTCATTCAATTTTCACCATGCATATTATAATAATAACAATAATGTTATAAATATTTTGTCTTCAGATTTGATAATTAAGGATTCAAATACTGTCCGTCCCGAAGGGCTATTCTTGCGGGTAGGCGCACATTCGCTATTGTGTGCTCCCTTTAGGGCGGGGGCAATCTTGATAATTCTTGTTTAAGAGTGTCCACGGCGAAATGTGGCCTTACGGAGCGTTCACACAAAACAAAAGTGAATTGAAAAGGGCTTTGTTTAATGTTTACATGAAGAGGTTGGTTAGCTAAAAAATGATAAACTCAATCTTGATATTTCGTTTGAAGGGGTGTGGGAGGGCTGCCGCCCTCCCCTGCTACTTGGCTCATATAGAATAAGTGAGAAAGAGAATCGAGGGACATAAAATTAAACTAGCTAAACTTTTTATCGTGTAATAACATTTCAACTTAACTGTATAATCGTAGATATCTTGAAATCCATCTGAAAAATAAGTTGCACTTTCATAAATTTATATACCATAATCACCATACAAGGACTGAAGAATTATGGTTTATGATATCGTCATTATCGGCGGAGGGCCTGCGGGTCTCACTGCGGGAATTTATGTAAAGCGCGCTATGCTGAATGCTGTCCTTCTTGAAAAAATGGGGATCGGAGGACAGATAATTGTCACCGACAAGGTCGAAAACTTCCCGGGCTTCCTTGAGATATCAGGCGCTGACCTTGCAGCGAAATTCGAAGAACAGGCACGCAAATTCGGGCTTGAAATGAAAGGAATGGCAGAAGTTGATTCGATCGAGGATAAAGGAAATATCAAGATCATTAAAACAACAGAAGGCGACATAGAAACTAAGTCGGTCATAATAGCGTCCGGCACAACGCCAAAAAGGCTGGGTGCAAAAGGGGAAGTTGAATTAACAGGCAGGGGTGTTTCATATTGCGCCACATGTGACGGTTTTTTCTTCAAAGAAAAAGAGGTTGTAGTTATAGGTGGAGGAGATTCCGCGATCACTGAAGCCATTTATCTTACAAAGATGGCAAAAAAAGTAACCGTGGTTCACAGGCGCAATGAGCTGCGTGCTGAAAAGATTAACCAGGAGCATGCTTTTTCAAATCCGAAAATAAGTTTTATCTGGGATTCGGTACTTGAAGAAATTGTGGGGAAAAACGTCGTTGAGAAGGTCATTTTAAAGAACCTGAAGACGAATGTGACCTCGGAGGTAAAAACAGATGGCGTCTTCATATATGTGGGTTTGATCCCCAATACAAAATTTGCAGATGTAAAAAAGGATGAATGGGGATTTGTAATCGCAAACGCTAAAATGGAAAGTTCTGTTAAAGGCATATTTGTTGCAGGAGATTGCAGGGTCACACCACTTCGCCAGATAACAACAGCAGTAGGTGATGGGGCGATCGCTGCGGTATCCGCAGAAAGGTATCTCGAAGAATCGAATTAATCAAAATTGACCAAGTTAATCAAAATGGGAAGCAGGGAAGTGTGAACCAAAAAGAATTAAATCTGGATGATTACATATCCCAGGAAGAAAGAGAGCATTTACTCAACGGGTTACACAGATATCTTATATGGGTGGGAGAAAAAGTACCAGAGGAAGTAGAGATTAATGGGGAAAACATTAAACTCCATGAATTAATATGGCGCTGCATACATAATAAGGAGCTTTCGGAACAGGAAAAAGACCGTTTACTGGAACTTGTGACTCTTCTTGAAACTAAAGCGAAGTATGATGAGGAGATCCTTTTAAGAGAAGATATCACGAAAGAAGAGGCAAAAAAATTATACAATGAGATCGCGAGTTTCATACGCGCAATTATGGATCTAAAGGAATGTGAAGCAGGTAAGATCAAGTTAAAAGAGCCAAGTGATGACATCAAACAAAAAGTCGATGATGCACGGCGATGGGTAGGGTTTTTGAAAAATGTGGGTAAGAAAAGCCCCCTATGATTAACTATAATTTAAGCTTCATTAAACGGGCGTTCTGGCCGTCATTATAGTATTTTTCAGCTATCCCGAACTGGAAAAATCCAAGTCTCTCATAGAATCTTTTCGCTTTAATATTATCCATCCTGACCTCAATAATTATTTCAGTGACTCCCTCCTTTCGGAAAATGTTAATTATTTCTTTTAACAGGTTGCTACCAACACTCCTGTTTTGATATTTAGGGTATACCGCAAGTGAAAATATACGTCCTACTCCAACTTGTGCCAGAAATCCTGCCACATAGCCTATAACAAAACCGTTAATGTCAGCTACAATAAAAGTATCGGGATATGTCTCATAGAACTGCATGTAAAGATAAGGATCATGCTCATTAAAAACCTTCCTTTCGATGTCGATGACCCACTGGAAGTCAGAAGGCTGGAATTTTCGTATGATTATCAATTTTTCTCCACTAATATACCTGGTATTGGTCTGCCTGTAAAACCATTATGTATAAAAGTATTACTATCCTATATTCCGCACATTTCCATCATGCAACATACCACTTTTAAGATTTTCAACGGACCAGTCATATACTTCGTTAAGTAAAGGTTGAATCTGTGTGAAATTTATTCCCAAATTCACAAAATCTTTTTATCAGACTTGTAGAACTCATGGTATAGATGTGTAGCATATTTTATTCAGCTCATAATATAATTTATGCACAGTATATTCTTTCATATATGTTTCCAAAAAGTGCGAGTATTTTCCGATGCATGTCATTCAAGTTCATGATCATCACTCTTTTCTCATTTTCATAAAGAACTGTGATTCCTTCAAATACCTGGAAAACACGTCTCATAGTCGGTTTTTTGGTAGGCTTCCCTGTTTGATCCGGTATTGCTTGATTCTCTCTGAGAAGTGCCTCCCTCAGCTTCCTCTGAGCTATACTATAGATCATAAGAGCAAGTCCCATAACCATTACAAGTGCTATTATCCTGCTTTCGTTTTTCAGGAATATACTATGGGCAAAAAATAATGGGTCTTTTAAAAATCTAAAACCTCTTTCAACGGATTGCTGATCCTTGTATGTTTTTAATATATCTTCATCACTCATTTTATCATCATTGGTTGCCAGGATGAACTTTCCTTTTCTGAAAAGCACTTTTTTGATTTTTTCATCATCTTCTTCAAAACTCGATGTCACATTACACATTATCTTCAGAACATCATTCTTTTTTGGTCTTCCAACATTACCTTCTTTCTTCTTTCTGCTCTCTTGGATAGCGATATTCTTTACTTTGTGATATTTCCATTCACGAGCCATCTCCTGCAGAGCTTGCAGAGCATCTTCTTTACAGTAAAAATCATCATTGGAAAAATGCCATAACCGCTTTTCTACCACTTCCCTTTCTTTAGTTATGCTCTTTTTAAGGGTTTTACTTTCTCTCTCATACGCTTTCTGGGAGAATATCACTATCCATCTCTGCTTTACTCCATATATAATTTCCGTGCTTAACAAACTATAACCATCTAACGATGTCTGATTCATGTCTTTCAAATCAGAGATTTTAAGCAATTCTTTTGCATCAGATAATGTTTCTGGGACTCTTGTTATCCATTTATGGTTTTTTGAAATAGCTTTCAGGTTATCCTTACTGTAGAAAGCACTATCCCAGACCCAGATGCAATCCTTATCCCAGTTTTCTTTCAAGAAATTCCCATAGTTTTTGGCAATCTCTCTAAAGTGATTTTTGTCCGATGCGTTACCGCTCAATGTCTGTATAAAAAGTGGCAATTCTTTGGACATGATCAGGGATGTAACGAACTGTTTTAAATCCGGTCTATTATCTTTTGAATGGCCATAGGTGACCTTGATAGGAACTGCATCCAGATCACCTTCTTCATGTTCGTATTCTCCGTGGACACTGAACGTGGTAGTATCGTGATGAAGAAATCTACCCTTAAATCCATACTTTTTGTAAGCATTGATCGCTATCTGTAGAAAGGTCTCTTCTGTTCCTGTTTCATACAGTCTGTCTAGACTTCTTCCAAGCGTATCATCATTGAAGTCTTTCCATGAAAGATGTTCACCTATCAATAGTTCCACTGGTTTTGTTTTCATGAACTCAGGAAACAGATACAATGGTTTGCTTACAAATCCTAAAGCGTTCAGGATCATTGCTTCTACGGATTCACCGGTGGTTACCTTTTGTCTTTTATCTATTCCTACTATTCTGTCTATCTCTGCTGCAAGTTCAATTTCCTTGCAAACTCCTGCTACTATGCCAAGATGATCCAGGCTTTTACTACTATATTCCATTAATCTAATTCCTGATTTAGCAGGAGGTTATATTAAAATGTGCGGAAAATGGG
>JBAQLI010000112.1:0-22742 GCA_049301735.1 Candidatus Methanoperedens sp. | reverse complement strand
TCATGCTGGCAGTAGCATTTGCACGATTGCAGCATGGAATAAAAGAAAATCTTTCTTCAGTTGCATATCTCACATAGGAGGTAAAAAAAATCTACCAATGGTTTCAAGGGGGTCTTGGTAACCACCTACCACACAGCACCTAAAAGACAAAGTTTAAATTACATGGCATTATAATGAAGTCCTTTTAGGGCCCGTAGCTTAGACAGGTGGAGCGCTCGGCTGATAACCGAGAGGTCTTGCGTTCAAATCGCAACGGGCCCATTTCTCTTTTGAAAGTGGTCAAAACATAGTACCTTGTTATTTATATATCTCATAAATAAGCGGGGTAAAAGTATCCTTTTCCACTGTCATCAAATCGAACATGAGCTAATCCAGTAGTGGGAGGCTCACACCCCTTCGATTTCACCTCTAATGTATTAAATCATTCATAATTCTTAACAAGTTTTTAAGTGAATTGTTAAATAATAAAGCTATCTACTGACAGGATTCTACAACTGACAGGATTTAGAGATAAAATGAGCTAAAAAGACGTATTTATAAAGAATTGCTTATCAAAATGTTATCGAGGTTTTCGGCCTTGGATGTTGTCTTTTTTGAAAAGCTCTGTATAAACTCATTCTCACCACAAACCTTTTTCAAGTAGACCTCTTTTCCGCTTATATGGCATCGGCAAGCAGGTCTATTGTGCCATATTTACCAGAAAGGTGAGTACAGGACAGGGTAAACATAAGCGACACTTTGAGCAGTGAGCAATGCTGCGAGATGTATCGCAATCCAGGTCGGATTGATTACCCGACAGGCAGGGTTGCGATATATTTACTCCTGCCCTTTGCCACTGTTTTGGTCTGTGTCAAGTGTAGTTGTATTGGTTCTTAGGTTCAGGTTATACTGACTATAAGATTAGCCTCTTGTTCAGAACCGATGCAACTTCATCTGGCAACTACATAGATAGGAGAAAACATATATGAGCAACGATGTGGCCGATATTCAAGCCACTTTAAAGAATATTGGTGTTACTGCAACACCGGAACAGATTCAGAGCAAACTCAATGCCCTTGTCAAGTTCAATGTGACCGGCAATGAGGCAAAACGTAATGTCGTGAGAAGCCTTGCGAAAGGCGCGGGTGTGGACCCCTTAGCCGTCTTTAAAGCAGGATCTACCCCAGTACATATAGGCGAGATAAAGGAAGACGGGAAATGGGTTTCTCTAAAAGTAAAGGTAATCCAGTTATGGGATTCCACTTCTGATAAGATCACCCAAACGGGTCTTATTGGTGATGAGACCGGTGTGATAAAGTTCACCATCTGGCGGACTTCGGGCGCACTTCCTCTGGAAGAGGGAAAATTCTATGAGATCAAGAGCGCAGTGACGAACTTCTTCAATGAAAGATACTAGGTCAACCTGAACAAGAACTCTACGGTCGCTGAAATTACTGACGAAATAACCGTAGCCCAGCAAACCGAAACCTTCACAGGAGTGATAGTTGATGTCCAGACCGGTTCTGGATTAATAAAGAGATGCCCTGAGTGTAACCGCCAGGTCAAGAAAGGCGCATGCGGTGAGCATGGCCAGGTAGAGGGAATTTACGACCTGAGGATCAAAGCCGTCCTGGATAATGGAGTCGAGATAAGAGAGCTGCTAATAGATGCAGAGATGACCCATCAGTTAACTGGTATCAACCTCGAAAAGGCGAAGGATATGGCTCATGCAGCACTGGATCAGAGCGTCGTGTTCACCGAGTTCGAGGGAATGATTACCGGCAAGTACTACGAAGTCTCAGGGAACAATACTGGCAGATATCTCATCGTCAAAAAGATCACTCCGGTAACAATAACACTGAATGCAGCCCTGATCGAAGCTGCAGTGGAGGCGGTATAAATGGCAGAAGATAACAAGTCACAGACTCAGTATAAGAGAGAACCAGCCGTGAGGCTCTTTGCGCAGGAATTATCACAGACAACGGTAGCTGTAAGTAAGGACCAGGGAGAAAAGGCTGATCGGTTTGCGCCATCTTATTCTTACTCACCAACAGGTGCCAGGATAAATAGAGTGTTCATAGTTGGCACACTGACGGAGATAGATGAAGTGGGTGGCGACTCCAACTTTATCAAAGGGCGTCTTGTAGATGCGACCGGCGCAATCAACATCATGGCCGGGCAGTACCAGCCAGAGGTTTCGGGCGTCTTGCGAAGACTTTCAGACAAGCTCCCGGCATTCGTAGCAATAGTTGGAAAGCCGAACATCTATAAACCGAAGGATGGTGGCTCGTATACCAGCATCAGGCCTGAGAGTGTCCAGATAGTTGACCAGAAGGCTGTGGAAATGTTCACCGCAGAGACTGCGAAACGAACCGTGGAAAGGATAAGTCTGCTCAAGAAGGCGATCTCGGATGGTAATGGTTCTGATGATTTGAAAATGGTCATCGCTGCCTATAACCCCAATGTTGAAGACCTGAAGAATATGGTCAGGGTCGCCATTGGTAAGATACCCCCGAATAGCCAAACCACGACAAACGGCGATGGTGGAGGCGTGAAAACACAATCGCCTACGCCAGAGAAGGGGGTAAGCAAAGAGGCAGCGAAGGCTGAGCCACCCAAAGACCCAAATGTCGTATCTGCGCATATTCTGTTAAAAGATATGTGCGCCCTATCTGAGGATGGGAGTGTTGGCGGTTCGGTTTTCGTTGACCGGATCGTCCAGCGAAAATTAGCATCAGCAGACACGGCCCTGACACTGATAAAGAGCGTCATGGACCAGGGACTGGCATACGAGCCCAAAATGGGCAGACTTAAGGCGGTAGCTTAACCGCCTTCTCTTTTTCAGGTATATACCATGATACCGGAAGATTTGCCTGATAATATGCAGGAGGCATTAAAACACCTTGGGCATGGTTCGTCTACGATCGAGACTAATGTTCATGTTGCGCTTGAGGCATCTGTGGACCTTGCTGGTTTCAGCGAGCGTGTTGAGATTTTGATGGACAGCTTGGCCCAGGAGGCTATATGTACGAAGGCTGTCTTTTGCGGAATCCATGAGGGAGTAGTCCTGGACGCAGCGAAGTTCCTGGAATGGATCAACGGGACGAAGCGCCTGAACGTGGAATTCACAGACATAGGGAAATTCAAAACGTTATGGGACGTCCCGGATACTGTTCTGCCGAACTACGTCTTTGCATCGTGGTTTGAGGTTGCATGTAAACTGCTTTCACATGACTTATCCATTGTGAGGATTGCAGACCAGTCTGCGAGACGGATCCCTGTGAAATGGGTGAATATCCCCTAGGATTTGAACAAAGAAAAAAGGACAACAACAGATATTTCAATGGCTGCTGAGAGCGCTGCAGCGCATTGATAAGATAACAATGATCTCTCTTTGATTAGGTGGCCTCTACTGACATCATAAATTCTCCTTTAGAAACGGTTACCCAGTCGTCTTTTTTCGATAAGACAGCAGTTTAAATAATTTTGGTTTTTTGTGAATTGTCACAGCGGCGGCAGTTCAGGAGAAATCTATGAACAACAAGAAATACAACACAGTTAGTACAAACAGTACAGGCACGGAAAACGGGTTTTCAGTTGATGTGTCTGAAGTTGACACATTGCTAAGTCAGTTACTCCCACACCCAGAGGACGCCTCGATACATATCGAACCGGAGGATATTATGTATAAAGATATTCACAGGGTTCGTCTTAATACTGGTATCCACGCCGTCCAGCTTCCGGATGGTACTCTGCTGGCTAAGTCTCTGGATAGAAAAGCAGGTTGTGCTTTCTGGATCAGGGTGAGGAGATCATGAGCGAACTCCAGAAGGTCCCTGTTTTTGATTATGTTCAGAATGGGGATAAGATAAAGAAGGTCAGGATTGGATGGGCAGAGCTTGTTCCCAGGGATAACAATATAAAATTGTTCCAGAGAACAGTGATCCGCACACCCTGTCCAGCAATGCCGGTTTTAAAATGCAATACTTGCGGAGACCGATTAGATTGCAAGCTCGACAAGGGGTTCGTTGATCTGTGTTCTGCACCAAAGCCCCTTCCAAGAGGCACGATCGTTCTGGGAGGGCGTGCGATCCTTTTCCATAAGAAGAAAGATGACCTGACATCGGCTCACCTAGACAAGAAGCCAGTCTATAGGGAGGCTGCGGATATAGATGAAATAGGGAGACACGTTTCGATGAAAGTGAAAGTGCTGAGGCTCTGGTTATCCAAATCAGAAAAGGTAGCACAGATTGGGCTGGTAGGAGACTTGTCTGGGAATGTAAGGTTCACGGTATGGAAGTCTTCATTTCAACCACCCCTGGAAGAGAACAAGTCCTACCATATCAAGAATGCTGTCACCAGCTTCTTTGGGGGAAGTTACCAGATACAGTTTACTGACAGGACTGCGATCATAGAGCTGAGGAATGAAGAGGTCAAGACCAAAAATGACTTCATCAGTTCGCCTTCCGTGAGTCTATTAAGGGAAGACTCGATCATACCAGAAGAAGCTTTGAGAGCGCCTGGTATAGATGAGCCAAAGACAAGGTTTGAGGATTATTCAGCGACACCGTTCATCAGTCTGGAGGATAATTACGGAGCGGGCGAAGAGTTCCAGGATGAGCAACTACCAGACGTCGCACCAGAGATAGACTCCATGGACTCCGGTTACAAGCTTAAGAAGAAGCTTACCACCTTGTACGCGATGAATCAAGAGAAGGCCAGAGAAGTAGCTGCCAGGCTCACCCCGAATCAGTGGAAGTCCATTGATAGAGCCGGAGGTCTGCATTCTGATATAGCGTTCGGGCTGTGCAGAGTCTGGGAGGAACCTGAAAAAGAGAGCAACTTGAAGGCCACACCAGAGGGCTTCCAGATCCTGACCAGGAAAGATAAAAAGGAGCAACTGGACAGATCCATTGAAAAGAGGCAGGATAAGTTCATGATCAACCATGGCTTCCGCCTAAAGGATAAACTGGATGACCTGATGCTGAGAAATCCCGATAAAGCCAGGGCATTCGCTGCGAGACTGACTTTTACAGATTGGCAAGCTATTGACCATATAGGCGGTCTTAACAAAGCACAGGTGAGAGCATGAGAGCCAGGTACAACTGGGTTGGCAACAGGATACTTGCCGAGGATATGGCGAGCCTCTATAGGATAAAGCAGAGCACACGCCGCCCGATAACTGTGCTGGTGGCTGAGGCTGTGAGTGAATATGTTAAGGCGAGGGGATGCAAGTCCCCCGCACATGAGAATAAGGTGAGGAGGGAATGAACTATGGGGACATATCTGAGTTTAACATTAAAGGACAGGAATGAAGAGAATACCAATAGAGTGAACAAGGTCTGGAACGACGAGAATCCAGGATATGAAGACACTTTTCACTTGAATACGGAGGCTGACATCAGAGCAGACATAGATTTTATCAAGACCGATCCCGATCAGGCACATCTGAGGTATATAAAGACAGTTAAGCAGTGGAATAATGCCTTCAAGTTGTGGGGTTCAGGTCAGTTCCAGGTAAAGATAACTATGGGTGATTATCTCTGTTCAGAGATGGCAAGGCGATATATTCAGTTCTTAGAGGCGCATGAAGAACTTTTTGTAACGCTCCCCGATGAACATGTAAGGTTCATTCTGCAGGAGAAGGCGGAGACTAACGAAAAAGCAGAAGAGTGTCTGGTAGAATGTCCTTTCTGCAATGGGAAGTGATTATGAGAGAAATCATAATAGCTGCGGTCAGGGATTTGAAAGAGCGCATGCTTGCACAGAGGCAGAGATGTGCGGAATGTGCGATGAATGTCTGCGATCTGGAAGTCCCCGCATGCAGGGTGATTTGAATGGATGAGACTGGGATCAAAGATGAAAGACTGCAGCGGCTGATGAAAGCCGCTCGCAATACCGGAGGTACATTTGAAGCTGATATGCTTGAGGCATTGGAAAATGCAGCTACGGAACACGAATTTGAGGTCAAGTGGTATCGGAAGATTCGCAATGAGCTAAATAGAGTTTGCAGCTTCTACAATGAGCTTGCAGAGAGGCTTGACGGGGAGAAGATACATATCTTTACTTGAGGAGAAGAGACGATGAGAGATGATATATTCGCGCAATATCAAGAGATGCGCGCCAGAATCCAGTATTGGATTGAACAGGGAGAAACAACAAAGGATACGGTAATATCCTACCTTGAGGAGGATCTGGAATGACTACGCAGCTTATAACCAAAGGTCAGCTTGATACCATCAAGAAACTGGGCTTGCCCGAAGTGAAGGAGAATAACCAGTGGCTTCTGCTCCATGTGAAAGGAGATGGAGAAAAAGCACCGCAATCATGGAATGCAAGGATATACACAAACAGCGCAGGCAATATGAAGGTAGTCACCACAGACATGGCTACCCTCGCAGCGTTGTTAGACGGGCAGCAGCAAGCCCAGAAGATGGCGCCGCCTGCGAAGTTTGAAGCCGGTAGAGTAATATCAATAGACGACTCAGGCTGGGGATTTCCTTTATTGGGCACGCTTATCGGGCTGCATGATTCACTGGATAATTCCATCCATATTGGCGAGGTATCGGTGAAGTATTACCAGTCGCCATTTTTCGAGCGCAAGGACTACCTTTATGAAGCAGCGCATCAGGTTGTCAGGCTGCTTGGCGAGCTGCAGCATCCCAACGCCGATATCTTTGACCCCCGGACTGTGAATGCCCTGTTCAAGGTTTGCACCGGCTATGTCAACACAGGCATCGTCAGGGAGTTGAGCGAACGGGGTTTCAAGGTCGAGACCTGCGCCATTGGTGAGCCGCTTCAGAGTGCACTTGAAACGGCACACATGAACTACATCCGCGAAAAGACCAGGGCAGACATTTACTACGATCCGAAGGAATTGGACAAAGCTGAGATACCGAAGAAGTTTGGTGAGGCCGTTAGATGGATCGAGAAGAACAATGCCTGGTCTTTGACAAAGACAGGTTGGAAATACTTCAAAGCCAGGGATCATCCATAACCTTTTTTCGAGTTAAGCGTCCGAAGCTTGAATGATTACTGTGGAATTTTAGCAGCCGTCATTGCTGTATTGGAAGCAACCCGGAGATCGATCCAAAGAATATGATACACCGATAGAATATGCCATGCAAAGGCCGGGTGATAAAGACCCTCCTACAGGTAGATCACAATATTTTTTTTTCGATTTTTGCATAGTCATGCAGCTGATCTTTTGAGTAGCAGCAGACAGTTTAAATAAGTCCTGTTTTGTTTGGATTGTCGCAATAAGCGGCAGTTTCAGGAGAATCTATGAACGCAAGACAACAACCAGTAATAGGAATCACCGAAAGAGGGGATGCGGGACTGAACTTCTATTGGGAGAAAGAATACGGGCTACAAGACTGCGATGGCGTTATTCTTATTACGAAGCATCTGTCCAATCATTTCATTGAGAGGGCAGCTGAGTACAACAGCATTGTCCACGCAACGATAACGGGCCATGGAGGCACGATCATTGAACCTAATGTTCCGCCAGCAGACGAGTCTGCGAAGTTATTCGGAAAGCTCGTCGAAACTCTGGGCACTGACAGGGTTGTTCTAAGAATCGACCCGATAATCCCCACCTTCAGTCATGTGGCAACTGCAAAGAAGGTTTACGAGGCGCTGAAGGGATTCAATACCCGAATAAGAATATCCTTCTCAGACAACTATCCGCACGTCAAAGAACGATTTCAGGCAGCAGGGCTTGAGCCACTGAAATCTAACTTTCATGCACCATTAGCCTGCAGAATGGAGATGGCGAGCTTCTTCCCAGAAGCGGAGATATGCGGCGAACCTGGGATGGAATGCACGGGATGTGTGAGCGAAAGAGATCTAAGAACGCTTGGCATCGAGCCACCAAAGTCCCTGGGTGGTTTCCAGAGAGCGGCGTGTAAATGTCTGGTTGTGAAGCGGGAGCTTCTGAAACACAGAGGTCAGTGCGAGAGCGGATGTTTGTACTGTTATTGGAAATGAAAAGAGGTATGAGAATATGATTGAAGAATGGTCAGTCAAGGAACTAAC
Source organism: Candidatus Methanoperedens sp. (assembly GCA_049301735.1). Taxonomy (GTDB): domain Archaea; phylum Halobacteriota; class Methanosarcinia; order Methanosarcinales; family Methanoperedenaceae; genus Methanoperedens. Next base: position 14,726 of record JBAQLI010000112.1, on the reverse strand, counting down.
CCGGGATAATATCGAGGCGATTGCACAGCAAGTTGGAATACCCGTGGAAAGGATAGACGACGATGTCATCAACGATATCGTCCATTCAGTCAGGAAAGGCGTTGATGCCGCTCTTGAGAATTGGGGTGAGATTGTGCGGTTAGCCATTCGAGAGAGTGTTCCGGACAAGGATGAAGAGGAACGGGTGTGATATGGCGAGAGATTCTTTTATCAAGATGCAGGCAATTTAAATAACGAGGGTTCGGGTGATTATTTATGACTACAATAAAAATCGCCTTTACGGGGCATCGTCACTTGTCATCTGCACAGGTTGTATCGTATCTGAATAAGTTGCACAAAGAATATCCGGAAGCTATCTGGATTACCGGTGGCGCAGTCGGGCTGGATACTGAGGCGGCGTTATATGCGATGAAACATGCGATCAGGCTTTGGTTAATTCTTCCGTTTCCGCCACATGTTATGTCGAAGTATTGGAAGGATTACCAGACTTTGGCTCTTCGAGATACGTGGGCATACGCTGAGAAGACTTCTGTTCTTGCTCCAGCTTATGAGGTGTCGGTTTATCAGCGCCGAAACGAGAGGATGGTCGACCTGTCCGATATGGTTGCTGCTTTTTTCGATGGGTCAAAGGGTGGTACTGCGAATTGTGTGAAATATGTGCGCAGTATCGATAAAAAGATAATCCTGTTCAATGATTTCAGTAAACGGCTATGATATATGTATCAAAGGAAGGTTCTAAAATGCTGAAAGAAACATACCTTGCAAAGATGAAGCAGACTGGAAAAGAGAATCCTGATGCTGCGTTTATAGTTGTGACCCGAAGCGCCGGGCATTTGCTGAGTCCATCGTGGAAACTGCTGAATGATTATAAAGATGGGCGTATCGACTGGGCGCAGTACACAGAGCGATTCAGGTGCGAGATGGACTGCGATCTGTGCCGGAAGGAGCTGAAGAGGATATGGGACTTGTCTCAGACGAAGGATGTGTACCTTGTCTGCTTTGAGAAAGATGGAGAGAATTGCCATAGACATATTCTCATGGGTATGATGGTGGAGCAATTCGGAAGGCAGGATATGGAAGGGAGGAGGTAGGCATGACATTCGATGACATGAAGACCTTCAATGGTCAGAAGTATACAGGCATGCCAGTAGGTTTGTCACACCACTGGAATTATCCCAACGGAGACTGGGAGGAGACTAAGATCTCCCCTGATCTCTGGAAGATAAGATTCTCGTCCCTGAAGACACGAAAGACGCCAGCTCCGGAAGGATCTGGAGTGCCGCTGAAGACTTCGTATCACTGGTATATCATGGCAGACCAGCAGGTGACGAAGACGACGAAGGATGATTACCAGACTGTCATGCAGGGATTGAAGTTTAAGATTGGGCACAAAAGACCATACTGGAAGAATTGGAGTTACGGGTACAAGGACCAGCAGACTTACAGGCAGAAGGTGATAGGAATACTCCAGAGCACGCTGCAGCAATTCCTTCTCGAAGAGGCGGCAGAGAATCCCCGGTCTCCCGTTTTGAAATCGGGACAGCAGCTTTCATCGCCGTTAGATGTAAGTCAAGCAAATCCGCTGAACCCACTGAACCCCGATTTGTCCATAGAAGACCTCAACTTCCACCTCATGCTCAAGAAATTATTTGAGTAAATAGTCCCCCTTTTTTGCCACCTGCTGAGAAGCATGCTCATTTTGTGCCGGGTATTGAGTCAAATTTCCCAGCCTCGCCTATCGAGAGGCCAGCGCGTACAGAGCCATCCAGAGCCTCATTTAGGTCCACCTCGACGGAGGACGCACACATGAAATTTATTCCTTGACATTTTTTCACCAATCGCTTTACAGGTCATTCTGCCGCACCTGGTTTTTAAACTATTGTAATACGTTTCGTTATTGATTAAGTTATTTTAGAATAAATAGTATGTGTTTAATTTTATTAAAATTTTTGAGTCAAAGATATTTAAGAAGAAGAAATCTTAGTCTTTGTTATGCACACGACATTTATACATTCTAAAAATATAATATTTCGTTGCATGCTGTTTTTTATAGAAATTATTAAACCCCACTCAAACTGTATAAACTTTCTTAATCCACAGGAGGGTATTTTAATAAAGCAGTTTGCATGAAATTCATGCTCGAAGCAAAATCGCATTTCTAGTTTATAAGCAAAAAGCGTCAAAAAATTATTTTTAACTGTATTTCAGATAACTATTTTAAAGTAACCATTGCAAACCGTATCTATGTCCGTAAAAGTAACGTTTAAACAGGAACACAGGGTTTTTACTCTCTGGAACCCGGAGGATGGAACTGAGCGCGGAAAATATACTGCGAGGAAAAATGGAGCCCCGATCCACGCAGCTTTGAAAGTTGCAACAAGAACAACAGGGACAAAGGAAAATCCTATTAAAATCAGGCTGCGGGAAAAGGGCACGACAAATGTATTTGTCTATCTGGTGTGGAAAGAGCTCAAACCGTTCAAAGAAGGCTGCAAACCCAAATGGCGTAAAGAAGGCCAGACACACTATTATGAACCACATGCCAAATGGAAAGGGTTTGAGCATAGCAATGGATTGCTCCTTGGCAAACCAAGAGGGATATTCCGGCCTAGCTATTTGCGGAAACTGTGTGAGTTAGAGTTAAAAGAACAGGAAGCAAAAGGCCAGGCGCAGCAAGAATGATCCGCAAAGAAATGCCCCCACTGGAGGGCACGCGGTCTATACCTGTAAGGGAGTGAGGGCATGAGCGCATTCATAAAAGGAGAAAGGGTCAGCTTCCCGGAGAAAGGTGAAGGGAAGTTAATCGAAATGTCCGGCGACACCGATCTTCCCGACCATGCGTGTGAGGACTCTGGTGAATCGGACCCGCGATTGATGGACACCAGGAATCTAACAAAAGCGGAACCGCAGGCTAACGCTTCTGAGCGGAAGCTATCAAGAAAAACCGATCCTGAGGAATTTAAGAAATTCCATGCGCTGCTTACCAGAGACAGACCGGATTTCCAGCCTTTTTATTTTCCACTCAATCCCAACAGTAAAGACCCTCTGGATAACAAGAGCTGGAAAGCTAACAGGATTACTGTGGAACAGGCAGTAAAATATCTCGAAATGGGTTTCAATATCGGCATTGCTGCTACGGATACGGATATTCTGGTATTGATGGACGCAGATGACCTTGAAAAAGTAGGCGCATTCAAACCCACACTGTCCGTCATATCTAGGAAACGGATAGGGAAACACGGTTATTATTTCACCAAAGACAAACCTGCAGAAACCATTTTTGATGATTCAGCAAAACAGAACATTGCAACAGAGGATGCAGGAGAGATTCGCGCTAAGTGGCAGTATGTGGTCTGTGCAGGTTCCTATGTCCCTGTCATTAATGAGGAGCTTGAACGCATTCCAGAGAATGACAGAGCGAACGCAGGACGCTACACCCTGTGTAATGAGCTGCCTGTTAATGAGATCACGTTCAGTGAAATCCCCGAGGTTTACAGGAACTGTTTGCTTGAGAAGAGACAGGCAGAAATAAGCGCAAAGATAAAGAAAGCATCTTCCACCACCAATATACAGCGCGAACCCGGTAAATATCGATCTAAACTGTGGGATTTAACTCTGGAGGATGCCACTGGAAAAAATTCAGATGTGCAAGGACGTTTCCCTTCATTATTTCACGGATCAGAAACGGGGAAGAATAACTCGATAAGTAACGGGCTCCTGCATTGCTGGAGACATAACGTAAGCCATACGCCTCTGACAGCCCTGGCGATATTATCCGGCATATCCGACTGCAGCCATGCGGGTTATGGTCACAATGGCAGCGGTACCTCAAATCTTGATTTCAGGGATGGAAAGACCGTTTTTGACCTGTGGCTTTTTGCAAAACGTGAATTAAAAATAATACCTGAAGATGATCCGATACCATCCAGCGCGCTGGTCCATTATGGAATACTTAATGGTACGATAACAAAAGATGATGTCATAGACGGCTGGAAGCTGCCAACAGCATCGTATAACAAAGTAATTCAAACCCTCAAAAAGAACGGGATCGATCCAGGGCGCGAGGAGATAATCGAAGTAATACCGAAAAGAAAGAAATCGAAGAAATCAAAGGACGATGATGAAGAGGAAAAGAAATCAATAGGCGAGATAAGCGCAGAGATATTGAAAATATACCCGGTCATAACACTTCGTGATAACGTCAGAGAGATGTACTTTTATGAGAATGGCGTTTATAAATATGGTGCAGAACCAGTAATCAGGGCAGCAGCACAGAAGATAATAGGCCCAGGCTCCACCAATAATAAAGTCAAAAATGTGGTGTATTATATCCAGAACCTGACATTCATAGACCGATCCCGGATAAACAAGGAAAAGCACCTCATAAATCTGAAAAATGGCTTTTATAACATCAATGCGAACACTTTAGAGCCACATACACCAGGGATATTATCCACCTGCCAGATCCCCATAAAATACGACCCTGCTGCAAAATGCCCCAACATATCACGATTCATGTGCGAGATATTAAGACCTGCAGATATTGCCTTGATCCTGCAATTGATGGGCTACTGCCTGATCTCGGACTATACTATCCAGAAAGCGTTCATGTGGCACGGCAGTGGATTAAACGGGAAGGGCACACTTGCACGGTTGTTTTCCGCATATCTTGGGAAGGATAATGTCAGTAACGAATCCTTGCAGGCACTGAACTTAGATAAATTTTCAGCGGCGAATCTGTATGGCAAATTGGTAAACCTTGATTCTGACCTCTCAAACGCATCTGTAAATGAAGATGCAATGTTCAAGCGTCTCACAGGTGGGGACATGATACCGGCTGAAAGAAAGTTCCAGGATCGTTTCAGGTTCCAGAATGAAGCAAGGTTAATATTCGGAGCGAATGAACTCCCAAAACATTCCAAAGGAGGTTTTGCATGGAACAGACGCTGGATCATTATTGACTTTCCTGTAACCTTTAATGGCGCGCAGGAGGACAAGAACCTTGACTGCAAACTGCAGACAGATGAAGAACTGTCAGGACTGCTTAATTTCACATTGCCGGCATTAGAATGGTTACTGGAAACAAAGACGTTCTTCTACTCAAAAACGCCAGAGGAGGTTGGTGAAGAGTACCTCTTAAAAAGCGATTCAGTCATGGCATTCATGCAAGAATGCACCACACCAGCTGATGAGATGGTAACTAAAACTGATCTCTATAAAGCATATGTAGAGTGGGGAAAAGTGAGAAATATAAAGAAAATCGAACCTGTGAACCGATTTGGGGTACTAATGAAGCGAGGGGGGTATATGGATACAAGACCACGAACTGATGGTGAGTACGTGAGATGTTACGAGGGCTTTGTACTCGATCTGTTTAAAATAGAAGAACTCACGAAAGAAAATAAATCAAAAAATGATCCAGGTAAGTGCAAAAATGAAGAAAGAACCCGGATCACAGAACAAACGTGCTTAAATCAAGTAGCAGCACCCCATTGGTACACAGCTATCATGAAAAGTGATCCAGGTGATCCAGGTTACTCCCCAGATAAATTGATAAAAGTTGTATTATTGTTAGGAAAAGATAAGAAATTAGGTTTTGGAGATTATAAAGATCTAAGGACGATCCTGGATTACCTGGATCACCCGGATCAATCCGTGGAATATTCTCATGAAAAAGATGCTGCCGATAATGAAAACCAGCTTAGTCATGACACTAATACAACCCGGATCAGAACCCGGATAAAAACACAAGAAAACAACATTTCCGTTACGGAGTTAAGTAAAATAGGGAAAAATCCTGAAAAAAGCGATGTAAAAATAGATGCATTTTTTGACCAAAAAACAGCGAAAAAAACGAATGAAAATGTGGCTCCAATTGAAACCACGACAAAACCTGTGGTAGAAAAAGAAAAGAGAAAAACTGTCATTGAAGATAATAAAGTAAAAAGAGTGGAAAAGAACCTGGATCACCCGGATCACATTGACCAACCTATAGAAAATGCACACCAAAAAGAGGCTAACGATATCGAAAATCACCTGATCCAGGATGTTCATGAAAAAGGCCAAATATGGCAGGGAATGAAAGGTCAGATCAATTCTTCTAATATTGGGGCTTTTAGCATGTGGTATTGTGATCAATCAGGAAATGTTCATGGACCGACACGTATCAAGGAAATCGCCTCAAAGATATTCGGGATAACACCAGAACCCCCAAAGAATGGTGACCTGCCAGAACCCTGTGATATATTCACAGAACAAGAGGGATGGGTTGTAACACAGCGTGCAACCATCAAAGTGTCAGGTGAAGAAAACCATATCGAACTGGGTGATTTTGATGATAAGGAGGAGGGGATCTGAATGGATACCATTTATTTCGATATTGAAACATCTGGATTGGATCCCTTCAAACATCGACCCACATTATTTCAAATCAAGAGAGCATCTGACAAAACGATCCGGATTTTTAATCCAGGTAAAACAAAAGTCGGAAACTCTCAAAAGATCAAAGGGATACAGGAACTGCTGGAATCAAACCTCGTGGTAGGTCATAACCTCAAATTTGACCTGAAATTCCTGAAGCATCACTTCAACATTGAGCCCACAAACATTTTCGACACCTATATCGCCGAGATCCTTATCAGCGGAGGACAGAAAGCCAGACAGAAAGGCGCGGCAACACTTGAAACAGTGGCGCAGGAATACACAGGCATTCAACTGAAAAAGGATCAAGTTATACGACAATCCTTCAATGGCCAAGAACTGACTCAGGAGCAGATACAGTATGCAGCAATGGATGTGGCTGTCCTTCCAGAGATCCATGCCAAACAGCGACAGAAACTGAAAGAACTCGGCCTTGAAAAGGTATTCGCTACAGAAATGTCATGCATCCCGGCTACGGTGTGGCTTGAACTTTCAGGAACTCCAATATATCTGGAAGGGGCAAAGAAGCTCGAACAGGAGACCAAAGAAAAGCTTGAATCATCTAGGCTAAACGTCCTGACCATCCTGAAAGAAGCAGGTTACAGGAACCTTGACCTGGAAGGAATGCCAGCAGTGAACCTTGACAGTCCTGCAAAACTCTTGAAAGCATTGAAAGCCATAGGGCTGGACCTTGCCTCCACAGATGAGAGCACATTATCGGCCTTGAAACATCCTGCAGGAAAAGCGCTGAAAGAATATCGCAAACATCAGAAATTGCTCAACACATTCCTTGAAAAGTTGCCAAAGCACATTAATCCTGCAACAGGGCGGATACATGCTAATTTCAACCAGTACGGTACGCTTGCAGGCAGATTCAGCTGCTCGCACCCGAACCTTCAGCAATTGCCCAGGGACAAAAACATCAGAGCGCTTTTCAAAGGAAATTACGGCAGCAAGATCATCACAGCCGATTATTCCCAGATAGAGCTGCGCATTTTAGCAGAAGTATCGAAGGAACCAAAGTTCATTGAGCTGTTCAATAGCGGCGGCGACCTCCACAAGCTCACTGCGTCTTTGATATTCAACAAGCAGCTCGACCAGGTCTCAAAAGAAGAACGAAATATCGCCAAGACAATTAACTTCGGATTATCCTACGGCATGGGCGCAGGCGGTCTTCAGTCAAATCTCAAGGACAATGGCATCGAGATCAGTTCAGACGACGCCAGGAAATACATAGACACCTTCTTCAAGAGCTACCCGAAGGTGAAAGGGTATCTGGAGGAAGCAGGGCAGTCCGCGGTAAAGTATAGTGAGATTAGGAATGTTGCTGGCAGGTTGATCAAATACAGGCCTGCCACAAATGAAAGCGAGCGTGCAGCCATTCTGAGAGAAGGCAAGAACAATCCCATCCAGAGCCTGAATGCTGATATTTTGAAAGCTGCAATGGGACGGCTCTATCACAGGTTGAGACCACATGGTGCAAGGCTCATCAATGTCGTCCACGATGAACTGGTCTTTGAAGTGCCAGGAGAACATGCAGAAACAGTCTCCAGGATCGTCAAAGAAGAAATGGAAGCAGCAGGGAGGGAATATCTCAAATCCCTGCCAGTTATTGCAGAGGTGACCGTGAGTGATGTATGGCAGAAATAGATGAGCTCAGAGCCCAGAACATGAACACATGATGCCTGCCTGACAAAGACCCAGGCATCGCCAACCTTAGACAGGAAACCTGGCCTAACTGAGACCGGAAGAGAGAGGATTATTAAAGTAGAATCCGTTTGACCTGATGCTGGCGCAGCGATGTACCCTATCGGTTAATCAGTAACCCTTCGTGCGCCAGCACTCTATTCTTTCTGGGACGGCGCCGAGACAAAAACCCGGCATCATGGAATGATTTCTTTTAACCTTCGCATTGTACCAAGCGCATCTCAATCGTCGTATGTCGTTGACCAATCACCGACCCCAGACAAGAACAAAGCTCACCCCCCTTAGTTTCCGATGGAACACAGCCTCTACAGTTCCAACTACCTTCAGACAGGAACAGCGATGGAGAGGATTAGCATCGAATTCTTTCCGGCGCGCACCTCCATCGCCGTATCTCTTTGACTTTCCACCTAATCCTGACAGCAGAGCCTAACAACGACGGAGACTTCGGGTGCGACTAGCAGCGCGCAGCTTCGCGGAGTCAGTGGTTGAACGGCAATTTAAATAACGACGGGTTTGGGCGAATTGTTCGCACGAGCGGGCAGTTCGGAGAATATCTATGAGCAAAAACAATACCGTCGTATTGAGGACGCCCAGTGCGTCGAATAGCGGAGAGAAAATGGTTAACGCAGGTGTCGGCTTCATCGATACTGTTAACCTTGAACGAGGCGAGAAGCGGACGGTTGTCCATTTCCTTCCAGAACAGCCTTTGACCAAAGGAAAGACTATCATGGTCTTCCCGGCACGAGGCAGAGAGCTTCCAGTTGAACTTACTGGACACACTAGAGTCGGGGAGAGAGACCCTGGCTACGTTCTGTATAATAAGGATGAGCCGGTCGGATCAGCATGGTTGCACAAAGGCTCTCGCACCTTGTTTATGGTAGTTAAAGTGAACAAGGACGTGGTGGTCAGCAAAGACCAGACTGACAAAAGAATGACACTTTTTCCACGATTCCCCAAGGATTCGCAGACGGCGCCGGGTGTGTAAATTCATCCGTTCTCTTTTTTTTGTTGCCCAGTTATTTCTCATCGGATGTCTGTTCTCTTTTAATGGCGTGAGTTTGTTATATCGGGAGGAGTATGCTGTTAACGCCAGGGATAGGAAGGACTGACGCCGGGAATTAGATTTCTTTCACCCAGCCACCTCCATTGCTGTAAAGGTAACAGTGGACTGATTTAAATAACGAGAGCTTGGGTGAATTGTTGCAGTAGCAGCGGTTCAGGAGAATCTATGAAAATATTGAAAGGTAAACATGGTAAGTCCGTGGCAGCATTGTTAGACCGCAGCGAAGATAGAGTCAAGCTGCTCAGGGCAGGTTTTTCAGGCAAGGAGATTGAGGCGCTGTATTCGATTCTCAATTCTTTCGAGATCGTGAGTGTAAACTGGCAAACTGCGGAAGGAGTATGAATAACATGAAACTTGAAATCGAATCGGATAACAGCCACATCCTGGCGCTCGCAGCAAAGACTTTTGAGATACTTTCCCAGTGCAAGGGATATCCACATGGAAAAGGATGCCATGACTGCAAGTATGGATACTGCAAGAATCCTGATACAGAGCCTGATCTGGGATGCAGGATTGTGGATGTCGAAGAAGCTATAGCAAAGTTCTCTTTCTGAGATGAAAGCAGAAGCAATGACTGGATTTAAATAACGGAGGCAGAGGTGATTTGTTATGACTGAAAACTATAACTATCCAGTACCTGACGTATCAAACGTCCAGAAAAGACCAGCAGACATATTGTTCCCTGACAGGATCCCTAAGATGAAAGCGCACGTGTGCATGAACTGCAACGGTAAAGTCGAAGGATTTGATTCAGAGCTTTCCCAGAAGGAGTTCCTGATCTCCGGGATGTGCCAGAAGTGCCAGGATGAGGTATTTGGCGCGAGTGAAGAAGATTCTGAAGAGATCTGCATGGTTACGTTTGGTTAGCTGCAATATAGTCTGATACGGTTCTTTTTTTTGCTGGCCAGCGCGCTGAAGCCCCGTTCCATTTCCTCTTCTGCTTGTCTTTTTTCCCATTTTGCCTTTAATCCTTTTCCCCTTGTCCTGGTTTTCTCTCTCCCCTCTTGCTTCGGTTTATGCTGCCCTCCCCCCAAGTTATCTTAACTATGTCCGGGGGGTCGGAGTATATTTATATTGCACTTAATATACGTCAACTTTTTTCGGCCCTTATCGGTTTCTTTCGAATTAAGTTGTTTTGGCCATTGTCAATATGGAAGGGGCACGGAAGGGATATAAGTAATCCTTGTCCTCAACTTCTTTTGTCCTGAATCATTGTAGATATAAGGTTGGTAAATTGCCATGAAATCATTGAGTTTGGCTTTGTAGTTTATAAACCATGGCATACTTGAATGAACTTTAGAGCCTCATTATTGAAATAATTCTGAAAAGATTTAGAAGCTGTCAGATTTATTCTATTTACTGGAGAAGACAGAAAATTTTTGAGGCAAAGATTTAATTAACCATCTATTTGATATATGCCTCATGATTTAATGAGCACATAAATCAAAATGCATCCTAAAATTGTGGATGCAATTATCTGGAAGATTCTGTAATTAAATTTCGAAAAAGCTAAAAAATGAATGGGGTTTAAGAAGGGACACAGGAACTAATGAAACCATAAAAAAATACTGATTTAAAATCTTAATTTGATTTTATCAACTGAAATTTTTAAAAATCTATAGAATAAAAATTAGAAAAGTATATAATAGAAAAAAACAATTAATTATATATTAAATCAAAACAGTTAATTATATATTATAGGGTAAAGTGAATGAGGTCGATGGTGAGGTTCAAACATGGATATTAATGAAGTAAGAGAAGAAGTTAAAAAAGAGCTTATCTCTCAAAGATCAAGAAATGAAGATAGCACTATACCATTCTTATGCCAGAAGCTAGGTATTGGAAATGAATTCGACGTCATAACAGCAATTGGAGATTTGGAGATCACAGGTGAGATTGTACTTACTGGTTTCAAAACAGTCTATCGGGAAGATGGTGGGGCAATTCATCTTGCTAAGTATTCAGGCAATACGAATCAGTAAATAATTCCACCTCAATTTTCTATTTTATATGCAAAACCCTGAAAAGAATACTGAATGTTATGAAGAGTCATGGGATTCTTTCGGATCAAATGTAAAAAAACATATTCTGGGAAAGTTAGAAGAATTTGAAAAAAATGATTTTGATCTAATTATAGGATTTACTCGTGGTGGAGCTATTCTGGCTTTAACAATTTCCTGCATATTAAAAGATAATATCAAGACTTATGATACCCCTTTAAAGGCGTCTGTTAGAACAATCCCAAAAGGAATAGTCTGCAAACGTTATGATCCCTGTTTTATAATGAATCAACCAACATCAGACCATGAAAAAAAAGATATAACCAAATATTTAAAAGATGATTTAGAAAACTTCTATAAAATCAAACCCAATAAAGAACTGCTGAATCTTCTGGTAGTGGATGATAATTTATCAGGTGCAACAAGGATGAAATATTTGGTTAGATTTCTAAAAACTCTTTTATTTGTAAAATCAATTAAAATGCTTGCTTACGTTCGACATCCAGAGTTTATAGACCCACCAATTCCAACAATTAGAGAGTTCCCATCCAATAAAACGTATTTTTCAATGCCATGGCATAAAACTCATGAAAAAAGAGATTTGGTTTTCGACGTGGATGAAGATACAACGAAAGTAAGAATTCATCTGAAATTTTCAAAAGATATAGATTTTGATAAATTATTCCAAGACTTAAGCGATGATTATTATATTAAGAAAACCTATTTATTTAAGGGTGCTAAAATATATCGAATTGAAAATGGTGCCAGTGAACTTAGAATTGAGAAACGAAATGAGTTTTTATATTTAGATTATATTTTACACATGTTTTATCCCCCCAAAGAATGTTTGAAAGTACTTGGTGAGTCAAATAATAATTGCAAAGCATTTGGGGATAAGTCAATTTGTGCCTTAGGTACGAAAAAAACCAAAGCAACTTGTTCAGTATGTTCCATTTTGAATTGTAATAGTTCATTTATAATAAAAATAATAAATTTTGATAACAATCAACCTATTGTATCATTTAATAATGTAGACTCTAGGAATACTAATGAAACTTTAATACCTGCAATAAAAAATTGGTTTGAGATTTCAATACCTAATTTAAAAAGTGAAAATGACTGAAATTCATCTCATATATATTATTCCACGATTACTAAATAAGTCTGATTATTATAAAGGCTTACTGGAGACCGAGGAATGGAAAAAACGAGAATTCGAGTTAATTGCTTCACGATCAACCCTGATTACCTATACAAAAAAGTCTGAAATAAATGGTAATGATTTTCAAATTTCATTATATACATATCCAATTTTTAGTTCTTTTATGATACATGTAACGATGGAAACGTGGTATATTGAAAATGAAGCTGAGATCGATAAAGTTGTATTCAATCTGCTAAAAGAAATTAAATTGTCTCCTTATTCAATTAGGAAATTAATATTTAAAATCTGTAAAAATGAATGCGATTTAATTAATGAAAAAGGCGTTTTTCATAATCGATTTCTATTCTGTGAAAGGTTAGACAATAATGAAATTTGCGATATTGGAATTATACAATCTGAGAATTCACTTGCAGCAGAGTTTTTTATATTAAAAACAGATTTTAATGAACTATTGAATAAAATAATAAGGAGAAATATATTTCATATAATATGGATATCTGAGATTGCAGATAAAATCCAGCATATTTGGGAGAAATTAGATGATCATGAAAAAAGTCAAATCTTAAGAGCTTTTTGGGGTCAAAAATTTTATGTAGATTCATGCGCTGCTTCGAAAAAATTTAATTCATTCATTAAAAATTATTCAATGTCTCTAAATAATTTTCTCAGTTATCATGAAATGACTGTTTATGAAGATCAAAATAAAATGATTACTCATCAAACTGAAATGCTTCAAAATCAAAATAATATTATTGATCATCAAACCGAAATGCTTCAAAATATTCATTTTGTTGAATCAGGAATCCTAATTTTGACATTTGCTATAATATTTGATATAGTTTTTAAAGTTACTTATGAATTAACAGAATCTGGAAAAATCTCATTAGCTTTTGCCTTTTTGGGATTAATTGGAATTATGTTTATATTTAGAGATACAATAAAAGAAATGATTAATCATAATAAGGATAGCAAGGGGAAATTCAGTAATGTAATAATGCTTGTTGTGATAATTATTATAGCTGGTGCTGCATATACTATCTTTCTGCCATCATCGGATTCCAGTGCTCTCAAGAATGAAAGTGAAAAACAAAATGAAATTATTACAAATTCAGTACCTGGAAATAGTACTATTACCATTCCATATCCTGTTAATATAAATGGGACAACTTGGTTGCTCACATCGTTGAATGGTAGCAACCTCTTGGAAAACTCTAATATTACCATGACTTTTTCTGATGGTCTAATCATTGGATTTGCTGGATGTAACAACTATAGAGGAAAATATATTGCTGAAGATTCGAGGGCTATAATGATTTTCGAGATTACGAGTTCGGAGCAGGTTTGCCAGATGCCAATAGGTCTCATGAAGCAAGAAGTGACCTACCTTGAATCTCTCCAGAAAGCTTTTTCTTACCGGATAATAGATAACTACCTTGAAGTTTCAAATGCTAAGGGAGAAACTATTCTTTTTTTCATTACATATTAGGGGATGTAAAAAAGTTTGAGCAATTAATCGGTGGATGCCTTTGTTAACGGAGGTCATACATGCATGCCAGATGTATTCACAAAGAACTAAAGTCCCCAATGTTTAATGGTATTATATAGAAGCTTGAAATTTGATGCATATGTAACTATGAATCTGCTCCATTTATCCATACCCTTTATTTCTATTTTTAATTTAATGAAAAAAGGACTTACGCATTTGAACTTTAATTTCGATATCGGTAGGCATTTTTGCATATTATATCCCATATTGACTAACATTCGATATGCAGAGGCTGATTATCTATATATCAAACGCGTAAGTCCTGGAAAAATTAAAACACCATAAACTATATTCGAGCAACGCTCTCTCTCGATAAAAGAATCATCGGCAGGGATAGAATAATGTCCGGATCAGAGCAAACAAAACAGACCAAGGATAGCAGGAAAGAGGACGCGGCTTCACCACCCATCGCTGATGATGGTAACAGCATTGGACTTCCAGTACTGCGTGATCGTACTGGAAAGACCGTTCGTAAACCAGGGAAGATAGTAAATCTTAGAAGGAAGTTGCAACTTAGAAAAGATTACAAAGAACCTGAGAAGCATGAATTCGATTTCTGGACAGACGAAGAGGATGCCGTTCTGAAAAAGGCATACCCTCTTCAAACTGCTGAAGAAATTCAGAAACTCTTTCCCAATGGAGTTGTACCGTCATAAGTTCCACATGCGGAACTTTTTTAAATAATATATGATTTTTTAGTATCCTCTCCAAAATGATTGGAGATGGATAGTTAGCACTTGCATTTCAATAAATCTGCTAGTAAATTTTATTCGCTGGATCAATAAATATAACTGATTCATCACTAAAAATTTAATTGAATTTCAT
>JBAQLI010000111.1:0-3158 GCA_049301735.1 Candidatus Methanoperedens sp. | reverse complement strand
AATCAAAGGAAAAACTGAGTAAGATAAAAATCAACGTTACTGAAGATTGCAAAGTCGATCCGAGTATCTTACCAGGAGATGCGGAGTTCAAATATTACGATACTGTGGTAGTTCAGGATATTATCATCACCCCAAAAAACACTGCATATCGTAAAGAAGTTTGGTATTCTCCCTCACAACATCGGACATACCGCGGGGAGTTACCACATGGAATAGAGGGAGAATTTGGCAATGGAGTGAAGTCTTTGATCATTACACTCAAGCATGCTTCAAATGTATCCGAGCCAAAGATACATGAGTTTCTTGAGAATATTGGAATATTCATATCTCCAGCCACTATTTCCCGTATTCTCACGAAAAATCTCGAAACATTCCATCAAGAGAAAGCTGATATTTTCGAGGCTGGATTGAAATCTACACGATATCAGCAAATAGATGACACCGGTGCTAAAGTAAATGGGCAGAATCAATATTTCGAAATTATCTGCAATCCTTTTTATACGGCTTATTTCACAATTCCCGCTAAAGATCGTCTGAGTATTCTGGATATATTGCAGGGTAGCAAACCAAGAAGCTATTTTTTCAATGAAGAAGCCTTCACACTGTTGGTATCTTTTGGTTTGTCGAATAAAATAATTTCCAAAATGCGAGAAAATGCTCTTGATAAAATATTAGATGAAAAGCAGCTGCAACGTCTTATAGATGGGATCTTTCACAATCCTGATAAAGGTAAAATTAACCGAACAAGAATTATGGAAGCTGGAGCGATAGCAGCCTACCATAATAGGGAGGACATCCCTGTGGTAAAGGTACTTTTAAGCGATGATGCTCCCCAATTCAAGAAGCTTACAGAGGAACAAGCTCTTTGTTGGATACATGATGCAAGAAACTATAAAAAATTAGAACCTGTAGTTCCATTGCACAAAAAAGAGCTTGAAAATTTTCAAAGTCAATATTGGAATTATTACAGGAGGCTATTACAATTCAAAGAAAATCCCGCTCAAGAAAATGCTTTACAATTATCAGTCGATTTTGATTTGTTACTTTCTACAAAAACCAATTATGAGGCATTGAATAAGCGGATTGAAATAACCAAAGAAAATAGGTCAGAACTTCTGCTTACATTGAAATATCCTGAAATTCCTTTACATAATAATGAAGCTGAACTTGGAGCAAGATCCCAGGTTCGAAAACGAGATGTGAGTCTGCATACAATGACACAAGATGGTACAAGAGCCAGTGATACTTTTATGACCATTGTTCATACAGCAAAAAAGTTAGGGGTAAGTGTTTTTGACTATATCGTTGATAGAGTCAGTAAGAGTTTTAAGGTTCCATCACTTGCGGAATTGATTGGGATTGAAAAGTCTGTGACATTTGAGTTAAAGGATAATTGTTAGAGATTGGATAATTCATAGTTTCCAGAACAAACAGAATGCAGTATTATTTAGGCTGATTAGTCAGTACCCCACCATTCCTTTTGGAGAGGATACTAAAATTGTAGTATCTATCTTTTTTTAAGCTTACAGTAATGTCATCACTAGATAGTGATAATGAAGATATCTTTGAATGATGGGTCTGAAGCAGCCGCCGAATCCCAGCACCATCAACAGCTACCAATTCAGACCATGGCGAGTTCATCTCCCCTAGCTGATCCAGAGTGCCCATATATACAGAAACAACTTGCAGCCTGAAAGAAACATGCCACCGATACCGGCGACTGTCTGAGCACCCGGCGCATGACTGTCGCCAGGACAGCAGCGACAATTACCGCAAGGCGAAGCCGTGCCTGAGAGAACACAGCTTGGCGGAGTGAGTTGGGCAATGTAATAAAGGGAAAATGCCAATACTACCCTTAGCTAAAAAAGAAAGAGGTTTTTAATAAATGGCTAATTGGATTTCTTCACAATCAAAAAGAGAGGGATTATCATGAATCTTTTCAATTCCGCATACGAGAGCACTCCACCATGGGATATAGGACGTCCCCAGAAGGAATTCATCCGACTCGCAGAGGATGGAGAAATAAGTGGAAGAGTGCTTGATGCGGGATGTGGAACAGGAGAGAACGCATTATATCTGGCCAGTCTTGGTTTTGAAGTGTGGGGCATAGATTCAGCACCATCCGCCATCAAGAAAGCAAAAGAGAAGGCTAAAAAACGTGGATTACATGTCAACTTTCTCCTTACCGACACTTTCAAACTTCAATTACTTCAAAATAAGTTCCATACTATAATCGACTGCGGCCTATTTCATGGGTTCAAAGATGAGGAGCGCCCGATTTTTGTTGCGAGTTTATCTTCTGCGATCTACCCTGATGGTAAGTATTTCATGCTCTGTTTCAGTGAAAATGAGCCGGGATCATACGGGCCCAGGAGGGTAACCCAAGCTGAGATACGGGCCGTGTTCTACAAAGGTTGGAAGATTAATTATATCAGAGAAGCGGAATTTGAATCAACGTTTGGTGCAGAGGGTGTGAAAGCATGGCTATCATCCATCACTCGTTTGTAGATCCCGCCCAATTATTTTCATACCTCACCAAAAGACAGTCTCTATTTTTTACTCAGTTCACGATACAATGATAACAAGATGCCAGGTTGATGCCAGAATCAATATTATTAAAGCAGACCTAATCCATCAAGTTCTATAACTACCTTCTCGACTGCTGCTTCTGCATCCTCTGGTTTCTTGCCGCCTGTTATCACAATTTTGCCAGAGCCAAACAATAGCATGACCACTTTGGGGCTGGACATTCTGTAGACAAGACCGGGGAATTGTTCAGGTTCATATTCAACATTCTCAAGCCCAAGACCGATAGCAACTGCATTGAGGTTGAGCACTCTTCCAAGATTCGCTGATGCAACGATATTCTGTATCTTAATTTCAGGCTTATCAACGATCTGGGCACCCATTTCTCGTAATTTATCAAACACATTTGATAGACCTATGCCTACATCGGCAATGCTTTTTGCTCCTGTACAAACGATCTTGCCACTACCGAAAATAAGCGCTGCGGTTTTCGGGGATTTTGTCCTGTAAACAACACCAGGGAATTTTTCTTTGTTATACTCTGCTCCTTCAAAAACACTGACGACTTGAATCAGGTCAATTTTTGATCCAATAGCCGTAGATGCAACAACATTTTCTATTTTTATAGACTT
>JBAQLI010000110.1:0-25406 GCA_049301735.1 Candidatus Methanoperedens sp. | reverse complement strand
ACTCTGGGCTGACATCCCATGTATATATTTTGCAAATATCCCGGCCAGGCTCCACAATACCGCTGCACTGATTATTTCCCCGTATCCGGAAAAGCGCTCTTTATCCATTGGGTTCTGGATAGCTCATAAGACAAAAAAGATTGTGGAAAAAATCAAGAAACCACATATTTATTTTATCATGAGCCTATCTGTTAACAATGAAAAATATTCTCTTGACCAATGATGATGGTGTGTATTCGACCGGGCTTAAAGCGGCTTATGATAGTGTGTGCGACCTTGGAGAAGTAACGGTCGTTGCACCCTCTACCCAGAAAAGCGGCGTAGGACGGGGCATATCTATTTTTGAACCACTCAGGGTTTCACTTGCCCCTGTGAACGGTTTCAAAGCATACGCTGTTGCGGGAACACCCACTGATTCAGTAATAATCGGTTTATTCTCCATACTAAAGAAACAACCTGACCTTGTTCTCTCAGGTTTCAATATAGGTGAGAACATCAGTACGGATACCGTAACAACAAGCGGAACGATCGGCGCAGCACTTGAAGCTGCAAGCTATGGCATTCCTGCGCTTGCTGCATCTATACAGGTGCTGGATGAGGGAGATAAGTTTGATGACCATCGCACATATAGTTACGACTTTGAGGTAGGTATAAAAATAGTTAACAGGGTAGCACGTAAAGTGATAAGTAAAGGCCTTCCCGCTGGCGTGGATCTGCTGAATATCAATATACCAAAACATGTGAATATGGACACAGAGATCGAGATAACCCGCCTTGCCAGGAAAATATTCCTGACAGGTGTGGAGGAAAGGTTTGATCCCAGGGGAAGGCCGTACTACTGGATTAACGGGGAGCTTATCAGGGATGCAGAAGAAGGAACTGATGTTAAGGCTGTTATGAAAAACGGACATATTTCAGTAACGCCGCTTTCACTTGATGCGACTGCACGTATTGATTTTAAGGATATTGAAGCCCTATTGTAAAAAATTGTAAACTCAGGAGAACCAGACATGATCAATAGGAATAATTTATTATCTCAAGAAAGTATAATAAACATGAGAAAACATGATTTTAAACTTCCAGCTTACAAATGTGGAATCGAAAGTTTATTCAACTGCTGATGATATTCGAAAATACAAGAATATCAATATAAATTATGATGTAAATCTTAAAAATCCATCATTGGTTGTCCAGAATACCCCATTTGGAGAAAAATCAGTATTAAGGGTTGAGTACACTTTTGCCATTAATTATCTTAGCCCCAATATCGGTCACATCAGGTTTGAAGGTATGACGGATTATTACAGCGATGAAGATTTAAAGGCCCTGAAGGAAAAATGGGACTCAGGAAAAGCGCCAGGGGACATCCAGAACGAACTGGCAAACACAATGGTTGCAAATCTTGCACCTCTTGCGTTACTGCTCTCAAAGTCACTTGGTCTTCCGCCATCTATGCCTATTCCGGTAATTAATTTCCAGCAGCAAACACAAAAGAAAAAAGAAGAGCCAACTTTTTATCACGGTTAATAGTCCTTTATCGCACTCATTTCAATTAGTGGATTTGATTTGGTCACTACCCCGGAATAGAATTCCGGGGCATCATGACGTGGATGCATGAGGATTCTATCGTAAATTTGTTGTTTTGTCTTTTGCCAATTGGAGGGGGCACTGGTGCTTTTAGGCTCACTCCATGTCTTCTATATACTTGTCTATATCTCTGTTTATGACTTCATAGTCATCCATATCTCTTTGGCCATTTATTCTATCCTGACTACGTACTTGCCTGTTCGTGAAATTGTTGTTCATGGAGTTCTCATCTTGCGCCAGTTTGATGCGCTTAACAGGAGAGCTTGTGGGCACAAATCCTTTTTTGAGCTTCTCAATTATAAAATATCTGCCTGCTGCAAGATTGTCATACTTGTAGAAACCCATAGCATCGGTGAAAGTTTCCTTTCTAATGATCTTGGTATCTTTTCCATTGCCAGTGATGCCAATCAGCCTGATTGTCCAATTTGATATGCCTTTCTCACCTGCATCCCATTTTCCATTGCCGTTGAAATCATTGATCTTGTATCCTGTGATACTGCCTGCTGTTGCTATTGTCAATGGCAGAAAATCGCCGCCGTTTGCGATATTTCCTGAGCTATTGTATGGAACTAAAGTATCACCTAGACCATCGCCATTTAAATCACTTCCTGCGTAATCAGACCAGTAGTTACCGCCAAGATAAGAGCCGCCAATGATGTTAGCTCCTGCAGTTTTTGTGATGTTCCAGATGTTGCTTCCGTCATCATGGGCATTGTTAGTATTGTTAAAATAGTTGTTATAGATGAGGTTGTTTTTGGAAGAAAACAAATTAATTCCATAGTAAGTTATCGAGTCCGCAAAAATATTATCATTCAATATGTTGTTATTAGCATAGTATAGATTAGCGCCGTTGCCGCCATTGTTCAATGCTTTGTTGCCCCTCAGCATATTATCATTAGAAAATTCCAGATAGATGCCAGCAAACCAATTATTTGAGACATTGTTACCGCTCAGCGTGTTGTTGCTTGAACTTTCCAGGGAGATGCCGTAGTTGTCGTTGTTTGATGCAACGTTGCCCGTTATATTATTGTTGATAGAATTCCGCAGGGAGAAACCATGTCCGTGATTTAATGTGGCCATATTGCTAGATACAGTGTTATGGACCGAAACAACATTACCTGTTGGTCCTCCACTGAAAATACCAATTCCAATGAGATCATTTCCTTCTGCAGTGTTATTGGTTAAAGTGTTGTTGCTGGAACCAAATATTATAATGCCATATCTGTTGTTTAATGCAGAATTATTTCGGATTATATTATTATTAACATTCGATCGGCCTAATAAGATGCCGCTGCTGGGTGGTTGTTGATTTTCGCCAGTTATACCGGTGTTATTTATGACCGTATTCCCTTCAATGGTATTATTGACCGATACCATATCACCGGTAGGCCCTCCGTTGAAAATGCCGATTCCGATAAAATTGTTTGAAGCATTGTTATTTCTTATGATATTGTGAGAACCGAATACAATAACACCAGCACTTGGAGGGGGCCCATCCACAATTTCTCGTAACTTTGCGTTGTCGTTTGCTATATTGTCTTCCACTTTATTGTATGAGGAGTTCCAAAGTGCAATGCCGTATGCATTGTTCAGCACATTGTTATTTTTTATCATATTGTTGTTTGATATTACAAAAATTCCGGCAACGAGTTTGGTATTTAAACTACCGTTTCTTACATTGAATCCATCAAGCGTAGTTCCATCCATTGAAAGCGTGACCGCGCTTCCTATTCCTCTGGCATCTACCACGGGTTTTCCTATGCCGAGCAGAGTCAACTTCTTGCTCACATTCACATTCTCATAATACGTCCCGCTGTACACTAGAATCGTATCCCCTGCACTCGCATTATCTATCGCATCCTGTATTCTCATATAATCCGCGCCACCGCTATCATCCACCGTCCAAGTTGCTGCACCTGCGCTCCCTATAAGCGATAATATCAATGCCAATATTCCAAATGCTTTTCTCAGGGAACGCCCTCTATAAATGTTATTAAATGTCATTTTCATCACCCCGTCTTTACAGAGAATCCGCTCTCGTCTACTTTTTTGAGCCGAATCCCTACCTACTATGAAATCAGTCGAAAGGCTATAAATAACTTACGAAAATGGGCCCGAAAATGGATGACGTTCTCATTCTTGACGGATACTTCATCTACCCAACTTCTACCAGTGCCCTTTCCAGTTCTATCCGTGCCCATTTTCAGTTCCATAATTGTTATATTGGTTCAGTAATTCTCAGGATGCACGAGAACGCCTATTGGACGCAGTCACTACAAACCCCGGACTTAAGGCCGAGGCCTGTAGCTTACGTTTTTGGCTAATAATTATCCATCGTGGCTTTAACGCTATTTTTATACTCATCTTTGAGCGAATAGACGTTATGGTCTCCTTTTACATCTATTCTCAAAATGCCAAGTCTTGTATTCATAAGACCGACCATCGCTGAAATTCCCCTGTAATTGACATCGAATCCCTGTTCCTTAAGAAGATCAAATACATTCTGGGTAGTGTACGGTTTCTCATTGAGAAACAATTTCAAGACTGACTTCCTGATACCGGTTTCATCTCTTGCCAGATATTTTGTAAGTCTTGTTTTCAGGTCATCATTTTCTTTTCTGGTCAGTGAAACCACCAATTCCCATTATTCGATTTTTAGAGTTTATACCTTTCCATATATTAAAGTGGAGTCTTTTCCACGACCATCCCGTTTTTCATGGGATATCTCTCAATTACTGACACTTTGCATCCGATTTTTTTCAATTCATCTGCAAGGTTCCGGGCTATCCACCACGCAGTATCAACAGTACCATGTTCCTCAATGAACATTTCCTCCTGTGCTCCTGCCTCTTTCAAGAGATTCACGCAATCTCCTTCGATAACGCCATATACAAGTGTCCCGTCATCAGTGATCTCATCAAAATACCTTGCGGATTTTTTTGCTATCCGCTTAAATCTTTCCCGGAGCTGCACTGCGTCCTTGAATCTTGAAGAACAAAAATGCAGCTTATCAAAATCCAGGGATTCTGCAACTTCTTTACTTCCAAGTGCTGCACAGGAAGTATCATTAACAGGCACATATCCTCTTTTCTTAAGTTCAGCCAGATTTGTTTCTGAAAATTCAAGCTCATTCAAGTTCAAGAAACCATCAACCTCCTTTAATAATGAAATTATTCCGCTAAAGTCGCAGGTTATTGCCGGGATCTCGATCCCTGTTGAAATACCCATTTTATTTGCTTCAATGATAGAGACTCTGTAATACGTGCGGCCAATATTTTGAAGCATATTTTGTGGAGGATGAAACCTTATTTCATCAAGACCTGCTCTTCTTAACGATTCAAGTACCGCTTTGTTCGGGGCAAGGGCCGTATATAGATGAATATGATGCGATTTCCCAAATTTATTTTTCAGTAACTTAATATAATGAACCACCCTGTCTAACTTTAAGAGGGGCTCCCCGCCTGTAATTCCAGTTCCGAGGGCATCCATTGAAATGGCCTCTTCTATCAGGTCTTCGTCCCGGTTAACAAGCCTTTCATTTGCAAATATTTTATCATTCTCGCGCCGTTCATTTGAAACCGGACAATAAAAGCAATTCTTCCCGCATACTCCTGTAACAAAAACGACTATTTTGGCGCCTTTATAACATAAGCGGCATCCTTCGGGAAGGTAATTGAAAAAAGAACCACTGTTATCTTTTTCCATGTGTTACTTACTGCGGGTTATTATATAATCACCCATTTCATTGAGCTTTGTTTTGGCGTAGCTGTCATCAAAGTTCTCGATCTGGCATTTTGCAATATTTATCTCTTCTATTGCTACGTTCTTTGCGTTTTCAATCGACTCAGAAACAAGATGCATGAGTTCCCCATTATTGCATTTCATCATTCTCTCGATCGATATCCCTGAATTGATCGCATCAAGCAGTACAATGGATGGCCTTCCCATAAAAAGATCTTTCTTCACAGGTTTACCCAGGTCATCTTCCTTCGAAATACAATCCAGTATATCATCACGTATCTGGAAAGCAAGACCAATGTGATTTCCGAATTCCTTGAGCTTTTTTATCTGGTTTTCATCTCCTCCACCAACAAGAGCACCAACTTCTGCTGCTGAACTGAAAAGCGACCCTGTTTTCCTGAAAGCAAGGTCAAGATAGCCTTTCTTATCCTTTGCAAATTCCACAAGTTCCATTGCTTCGCCTTCTCCCATATAGAACAGTGAATCCGCAATAGCATGGATGAGCCTCGGATCCCTGGCTGCGATCCTGAGTGAAAGTGCTGCAAGGATCTGTACTGTCAGTAAAGCCATATCGGTGCCCCAGAGAGTATGGACTGTTGATCGACCGCGCCTTTTTTCAGATTTATCGATCACATCATCCAGTACGAGCGATGAGGAATGAATCAATTCAATAGATGCTGCTGCAAAGCAAGCTTTTTCGGCTGTACCGCCAACTGCTTCACTTGCAAGTGTCACAAGAGCCGGCCTGATACGTTTTCCTTTTGATAATATGGCATAACTGACTGCTGCGGCAAGTTCAGGAGGTTTTATATCCATAAGCAGGTTTGGCATTTCTCCGTCCACCAATCTTGCGCGCTGTGCCAAAAGTTGCTCAATGTCCATTATTACACCCATACCCTGAATACATAAAAAGGATTTCTATTTCGAAGCATATTTCTTCATAACTTACACTACTCATAAATAGATTTTATCTTTTATTTTGAGAATCCCGATTGATTTATTATGATAATTCTTTCTCATATATCCAGTTTACGCATTCTATTAACGGCTTCATTTATCCTGTCCACCGATTGCGTTAAAGCGAATCGTACATACCCTTCGCCATATTCTCCGAATCCGATGCCAGGCGTTGCCACAATTCCTGCTTTTTCAAGAAGCATCTTTGAAAAATCAGCTGCTTTTCCATTTACATGCGCCCATACATAGAAAGTAGCTTTGGGCGGTTTTACATCAAGCCCCAGTTCCTCCAGGCCGGTAAGGAGAGCATCACGCCTGTCCTTATAAATTTTATTCATATCACGCACACAATCCTGAGGTCCGGTGAGCGCTGCGATCCCTGCTTCCTGGACGGCTTCAAATGCACCTGAATCCACATTCGTTTTGACCTTTCCAAGACCGGCCAGTATCTCGCGGTTCCCAACTGCAAAACCAAGTCTCCATCCGGTCATATTATATGTTTTGGAAAGGGAATGCATCTCTATCCCGACATCTTTTGCACCGCTGGCATTCAGGAAACTTGGAGCCTTATATCCATCGTAAGTCATTTCCGAATAGGCATCATCGTGTACTACTATGATCTCAAATTCATTTGCAAAATCCACAACTTCTTCAAAGAATTTTATGGATGCAGTTGCAGATGTAGGGTTATTGGGATAATTCAGGAACATGAGCTTTGCCTTTTTTGCTACGTCTTTTGGTATTGCATCAAGGTCGGGCAGGAATTCATTCTCGGCAAGTAAGGGCATCTTAAAAGGTTTAGCGCTTGCAAGGATAGAACCGATATTATAAACAGGATAACCAGGATCCGGAACTAAAGACACATCCCCGGGGTTCAGGAAAGCGAGTGGAATATGGGCTATGCCTTCCTTTGAACCGATAAGTGTGAGAACTTCGTCCTCAGGGTTTAAGGTTACGTTCATTGTTCTCCTGTACCAATCTGCTGAAGCTATCCTGAAAGACAACATGCCTTCATAAGATGGATACCTGTGCCTGGCCGAGTTATCCAGGGATTTTTTCATCGCATCAACAATATGCGGCGGAGTAGGCATGTCCGGGTCGCCGATTCCAAGGTTAATGACATCAACGCCCTTTTTTATGATTTCGGCTTTTGCTTTATCGATAGCGGCAAATAAATAAGGTGGTAATGAATTGATCCTGTCAGCGTACTTAATCATGGGGCTTTTTGATGTGTTTAAGGTATATAATATATGAGCTTTTTATTTTTTTAGGCTAAAAAACGAAGCAAAAAGCAAAATCAAAAAATTTTTATTCCTGATTGGATTAATTAAATCTCAATCTTCTTCATCATCTTCGTCTTCTTTTCCTGCCTCAAGCAGCAATTCACCATATATTAATTTTTCAATGATCTGGGAAACAAAAAGACGCTTATGATATTTTTCTATGTTTTCATTCAGATGAAGCTGTGAATCGATCTGGACCCTTAACAATACGAACCTGAATTTTTCAATGTCGTCGATTTCCAAAGATTTTATGGTTTCAAGAAAATATGGCAATTTATCGGGATCATCCACGACCTGTGCTATAATCAGGATGTTATCATGGATTTTTTCAATATCCGCATCCATCTGGCCTGTTAGAAGTCCCAATGTCTTTAATGAATATTTCTTATCCTTGAAAAAAATAATATCCATAATACCATGTATTCTATATCTAATAAGTCCTATATTACCCCAGCGGAGAAAAATGGATACACCCGTAATTTTAAAAATATTCAGTAAAGGAAAGATGAAAGATTATTTTGTTAAGACTGAGGGCGAAATGCATACTGACCTTGGGATTATAAAACTTGGTGAACTTAAAACGAAAAACTTCGGAGATAAAATAAGTTCTCATCTGGGTGCGGAATTTATCATCCAGAAACCCCGTGCACCTGATTTTTTTATTCATGCCAGACGCAGTGGAGCTCCCATGATGCCAAAGGATATCGGAGTGATTATTTCAAATACAGGCCTTTGCTCTTCGGATCAAGTACTGGATGCGGGAACTGGTTCCGGGATACTTGCAATATATCTTGGCGGCATTGCAAAAAAGGTCATAACATATGAAGTGAGAGAAGAATTCGTGGAAATAGCCAGGAACAATATTGCTCTCACAGGTCTTTCAAACATAGAATGCAGGCATGGAGATATTGTAGAAGAGATCCGTAAATTAGATGAGAAATTTGATGTTATAACACTTGATACTATTGCAGCTGCCCAGGTGATTCCATATGTCCCGGATGTCATTTATCCAGGTGGTTTCCTTGTCACATATTCACCTTTTTTTGAGCAGGCAAAAGAGATCAGGGAAGCCATTGGAAAAACGAATTATATAGATGTCACGACGATAGAGACTCTGGAACGTGAGATTTCCTTCACGGACAGGGGAACACGACCCGCAACCGCAAGAGTAGGCCATACAGGTTTTATTACAATAGCCAGATATTAATTATATCAGGAAATTTTGATAATTAAAATATTTTGTAATTATATATAAAGATAATGCCAATTAGAAAGTAAAAACTGAAATAAACAATAATAAAGCTTAAATCCATTTTTTCTTTTATGATAGCTCCTCTGCTACCAAATTTCAAACTGAATAAAACAATGGAATAGTAAATCTTATTACCTATGTAATTGTTTCATACAAATGATGAGATTTGTCTTTATCTGCGTATTTTTAATATTAGGAGCAAATTTAGCAGCAGCGCAGCCTGCACCGTCTACTCAGTCTATAATAACAGTTAATATTAACGAAAGTGGAGATGCGGTATGGACCATGGAAAAGTTCTTTCCTCTTTCACAACCAGATTTAAGCCAATGGGAAAGTGCCATAAAAACGGGCCAGAACATGTCCAATTATCGAAATATTCCTGATTACGAGATTATTATCAAATCATTTCAGGATTCGGCAATTAATTTCTCAAACCGCACGATGGAAGTTGAGCCCTTCAATATTTCATATGATACGAGGAAAACACTTTCAGATGGACTCGGAATTATAAGATATACTTTTAAATGGACAAATTTTTCTTACAATGATTCAGAAAAAATATATATAGGAGATGCCTTCCCCGGTGGTCTCCTTCTACTTTCACCAGATAACCAGCTGATAATCAAGATACCTGATGGATATAATGTTACAAATGTGACGCCTGTTTATGATAAAAGGAATGGGAATCTTTTGATATGGGATGGGACTCTTTATAGTAATTTCAGCAGCGGGGAACCATTTATTGTACTCTCTCGCCAGAACATAACAAGTCAGAATGTAACAAGTGGGAATGAAAAAGAATCATGGCTGGCAAAATGGCCAATCATGGAGATCGTCATAATTTTCCTCTCTATTATAGCAGTAGTGGCTTTTATCAGATTATGGAAAAAAAGGCGTTCAGGGAATGTATCCACAGCAGAAATGGTATCGCAGATGCCAAAAGAAATGCTTCATGAAATCTCTGAGATCCCTGGAACATGGACACAAATTGTGGAATCTGTTCAAAATCAATTTGGAAATGAATCCATAGAAGAATTGGAGAAGGCTGCAAGAGAGCAGAGAATGAAAAACATGGGGCTTGATCCCAGTATTCCACTTTCCGAATTGGCAAAAGAAGATCTGGAGGATGAGGAGATGGTAAAGCAATTCCTTCTCAGGTCAGGTGGACAGGCATATCAAACCGATATTGTTGAACACAGCGGACTATCAAAATCCAAGATCAGCATGGTTCTTTCCAAAATGAAAGACAATGGTATGATAATAAAGATAAGAAAAGGTAAAGAGAATCTGATAAGGCTGGTTCAGTGAAAGTTCAATAAATCATAAATTAAGGATAAATAAAATGAAAATATTCTTTGCTGGTTCCATCAGGGGAGGCCGGGGTATGTTGCCGGCTTACATCCAGATAATAGAAAAGCTCAAAATGCAGGGACACACGGTCGTAAGCGAACACGTAGCATCTGAAGTTCTTGAGGAAACTGAAGCAAAAATAACTGATGAAGAGATATTCAAAAATGATTTAGGATATATTGATAGGTGCGAATGCCTTGTGGCTGAAGTAACGGTTTCCTCGATCGGTGTTGGTTACGAGATCGGTTATGCAGTATCAAAAGGCAAACTTGTCCTTTGCATTTACAGGGAGGAGGCGAATGTTTCAGCCATGGTACGGGGAAACAGGCGAATCATATCGGTTCCATATACGAATATGGAAGAATTGGGACATATCTTCACGACGCATTTATTAAGCAATTAAAAATCAAACAACGAACTCTGGGCTTTACCTTCCTTCTTTATATTTACAGGAATCTCCAGGCGCTCATTTTCCAGTTCTTTCTTTCCTTGTCCTTGTTCTTTATTTTCTGATTTTTTCTTTTCCAATTCAGGATTTTGATTTTTCTGTTCCCTGGCCCCGAATCCTCCGAATAGCTCAACCTCATGCTCCGTTTCTTTTTCAATCAATAATTGAGCGCTTTCATATATTTTCTGGATCTTCTTTGTAACAGTCTTTGATTCGATTAGATATGCAATTTCTTCTGGTTCAAGTCCCAATAAAGCAGTGATATGGGGAGCGTATTCATCATCTTTCATCATGACCCTGAAAAACGGGAATAACTGTGATCGGGTAAAACTCATAGAAATATGGCAGTGCGTGCCAATTTTTTTTGCAGTAGAATCCCGGACCATCCTCATCCCTTTAGTCTGCCCCAGCTTTCTCCATAACGACGGCGGCTGGTATTTTATAAAACCGCTGTTTCGATGAGACCTTGCGACCATAACACCAGCTGTCATCAGTACCCCTGCATATCTCCACATATTGTAATTCTGCCTTCTTTTCACCCTGCCAAGAAAAACTGTTGCTTTTCCAAGATAATGATATCCCTGTGCAAGGTCATGTGGTGAGGTATATTCAAGATGAAGATTCTCATCCATCCACTGTATCAGATCATCCGGGTTCTCATCAAGATGAAAAGCTGCATCATGAGCCTCACGGATATTTGTACTTTTAAAGATTTTTGCAAGAAACTTGAAGATGTTTTCTTTACTATCCCTTTCACCTGTAATAATATCTTCGATCTGGATCGAGGGCTTACCCTGGGCAATAGCCTGGAGATCATTTATCGCGCTTCGTATATCCCCGTTCGCATTCTCGGCAATTTTCTCAATAACTCCCAAACCGCATTTTATTCCTTCAGCCTCAACGATTCTTTTTAGCGCCGGGATCATGGAACGCGACATCACGGAATTGAATTGGACGGGTTTACAGGCAGTCCTGAGGCCGGGAGACATATCATAAAGTTCATTTGCTATAAGAATGATAGGCTGGCTTGTTTTCTTGATCAGTTCCACTATTGCCCGCTCACCTCCACGGTCAGCTGTGCCGTGGATATTGTCTGCTTCATCCATGATGATCAACCGTTTTACTCCTGTTCCATCGAGTGTTCCCATCCTGGAAGCAGATCCTGCAACCTTGTCTATGATATCTGCTGTGCGCTGGTCGCTTGCATTTAGCTCAATGACTTCCCAGCCCATCTCCCTGGCAAGAGCATGGGCTGTCGTAGTTTTACCTATTCCTGCCCTGCCGTATAACACAACAGCCCTGTTTTCGGGAATACCGCACATCCAGGACTTAGCCCACGCTTTTAGCTCCTCTACAGGCTTATTGTGTCCAACAACAGCAGATAAGGTCTGCGGGCGGTATTTTTCAGTCCAGTCAAGAGTCATGGTTTACCTGTAGTTCAACTTATATTGCTTAAATACATATCTCTTCATCGAATGAGACTTAATGTTATCCAGCTTTTTATTAATTCCTCTATAATGATGTCAAATCTATTTATTCCGATCTTTGCAAGTGAATTACATGCAACAGGGACTCAAATAGGGATTATAGGAGCATGTTATGGGCTTGCGCTTTTCCTTTCAACGTATATATTCAGCAGGGCGGCAGATAATTATCCCCCAAAGATGCTTCTATATATCGGTTTTGTAAGTTCATCCATAACTTTTTTCATCCAGATGTTTGCATACGATCCGGCCAGTCTTGCGATCTTACGCGCTCTTGCAGGATTTAGCGCCGGTATTTACCCGGCAGTGCTTTTGCTTTATGTTTATAACCTGGAACGAAGCATCGGGAAATTCAGTTCATTCATGCCGCTTGGCTGGGCGCTTGGTAATCTGATGGCGGGAGTTATAGCTGTATATTCAGAGATTTTCACTATTGCATCTCTTTTGTTTGCAGCATCGTTCCTTATTACATTAACGCTTCCTGCAACCCGGGCCGGTACAAAAAAGAAAACAAATTTTTTCTCAATTGAACTCCTTAAAAAAAACTGGAATATTTATTTTCCATTTTTCATGCGACAAATTGGGGCAAATGCTGTCTGGTTGATCTTCCCCCTATATCTTGCCAGTCTTCATGCCAATAAATTCTGGATAGGAATAATATATATGTTGAATCCCGGGCTTCAATTCTTTATAATGAGGCGGCTTGACAGATATGATAATAAGTCCCTGGTTCATGCAGGCGATCTGCTTTCTGCGGCAGCATTTATTGCTTTGATACCATTAACAATTTTTTACCAGGCTATTCCTGGTCTTGCCCTGATCGCTTTTTCATATTCATTTCTTTATGTTGGTTCAACGAACGAGTTAATAAAGAATAACGAAGAAAAAGGAGCTGCTGCCGGGTTGCTTAATTCATCCATTGCTTTAGCCTCGATCATAGGTTCATTAATAGGCGGAATTGTTCTTCAATATTTTGGGTTCAGGGGTGTTATGGCAACAGGTGCATTTTTTGCAATAGTTGGTTATGCGGTCATGCTGTTGGCCGATAGGTCTCACATACCCCAAAAAAGTTCATGAGAAGATCATTTCCTTTTTCAGTATGAGAAACTTCAGGATGCCACTGGACACCATATAAGGGCTTTGTCCTGTGTTTCATAGCTTCTACTTCACATATCTGCGAACGTGCAAGCCTGATAAAATCAGCTGGAAGTGTGGATACTTCATCTGCATGGGAAGCCCATACATTTGTCTTCGGCCCAAGCCCTTTTAAGATATCGTTTTCTTCAATGATCTCTATTTCAATGGCAGCATATCCACCCGCAGAGCCTGTTCTCACTGCCCCGCCATAAGCCTGCGCCATGACCTGGTGACCCAGGCAAATGCCAAGTATGGGAAGGTCAAGCTCTTTAACATACACGCTGCAATTTCCCGCGCGAGTAAGTGTGGGGCCGCCGCTGAGTATCAATCCATCCGGTTTTTTTTCAAGGATCTCTTCTATGGAAGAAGTATTTTTTATCAGCTCTACTTCCTGGTCAAGATCGCGTGCAGCACGATGTATAAGGTGGCAGGTCTGGCCATAGTTATTGATAACGATGATTTTTACCATTTTATGTGAAATTGTTGTTTGAGTTATTAAATAATACTGCAAGCTCACCTATATACGCTACATAGAGAATACCTATATTTATGTGCAAGAATTGACAAAATCGATCCTGGTGGGAATCCAATGGCAAAAATAATCGAAATGAAAGAATTGAGAAATAAAAATTATGTCTTCAGGGACAGGGTACATGCAGGGGAACTCCTTGCCAGCAGACTGAAACCGTACATCGGAAAAGATTCAAAAGATTCCATAGTGCTGGCCATACCCTCAGGAGGTGTCCCGGTAGGAAATACTATCGCAAAAGAACTTGGACTTCAGATGGATTTAATAATCGTCAGGAAGCTCCCCATTCCTTACAACACTGAAGCGGGTTTTGGCTCTATGAGCTGGAATGGAGAGGTAAAGCTCAATGAGAAATTAGTGTATCAGCTTCAATTGAGCGATTCTGATATTGATCCGATTATCGCAGATGTCAAACGTGAGCTTGATAAAAGGATGGAAATATTCAGAGGAAAAAGACCGTTTCCGGAATTAAAAAACAAGACAGCGATAATCGTGGATGACGGGCTGGCTTCAGGTTACACACTTCTGGCAGCCATAAGTTCCGTAAAAAGACTATCTCCTGCAAAGATCATTGTCGCAGTTCCAACTGCGTCGAAAAACGCAGTCGATCTTGTTGCTCCTTATGTTGATGAAATTTTCTGCCTGAACATCCGGGAAACAAGCATATTCGCTGTGGCTGATGCATATAAGGAGTGGCACGACCTTACAGAGCAGGAAGTATTGAAAATATTAAGAAAATGATATTGATATACACTGCTCATGAATTCTTTGTAGAATAACCTTTTTCCTTCCATGCTGTCATACCTCCGATAAGGTTATGCACTTTCTTTAAACCCCCGCGCTCCAGAATGCTCGCTCCAAGCCCTGACCTGTTTCCTGTGGAGCATACAGAAACAACAGGACGGTCTGATGGAACCTCAGCCAGCCTTTTCTCAAGCTCTCCCACGTAGATATTCACAGCGCCCGGAATGTGACCCTTTGCATATTCCTCCTTATCGCGTACATCAGCCACAAATAAATCCTCTTCTTTCAGTTTCTCGTTAAGACCTTCCACAGTATACAAGCCACTCTGTTCTAGCGGCATTCCGCGATTAATCCAGTCACCAATCCCTTCGCAGAGATACCCTTTGACTTTATCAAGGCCAACACGTGAAAGATATACTTTTGCTGTCTCAACATCTTCCTGCCTCTCGGTCACAAGCAGGATGTCCCTTTCATAACCAATAATCCAGCCTGCAAACTTAGGCAATCCCCCAAGCCATATATTATACGAACCCTTGATATGCCCGCCAGCAAAGGAGAGAGGAGAGCGGGTATCCACTATAATGGAGTTGTCCATGTCCATAACGCCAGCAAAAGTGGGAGCATCCATGGGCTCGACCCGACTGAGCTCAAGTAACCGTGGACCGTTCAGGTTATGATTCGCCATTCTGGCGAAATAAGGAGGTAGCGGAATATTTTCTTTCTTTTTTCTTTCGATAAATTCCTCACGAGTGAGTCCAAGCATGGGATTAGTAGTCCGCTCGTAGCCGATCGTGCTTATTGCAATATCTGACATTGTGCCGCCGCAGGCCGAGCCTGCTCCATGGGCAGGATTCACGATTGTTCCATCACCCAGAGAGAGGAGCTTCCCATGCACAGAGTCGTAAAGTATAGACGCATATTCAGCGATCTTCTCCCTGCCAAAAAGATCTGTCCGCCCCACATTGCCATAAAAAAGTGCATCTCCGGTAAAAACAGCAAGGGGTATTTCTCCGGAGGGTGCATATAGCACAAAGCTCAGGCTTTCCTGGGAATGGCCCGGGGTCTCAATAACCCTGATCCTTATGCCGCCGATATCGAAGGTATCAGTCTCAGTTGCAGGCTCACCATAGCCAAAATTAAGTCTGCTGCTATGGATAATCCTGCAACCGGTTCGCTTTTTAAGTTCCAGCGACCCTATCAGGTAATCCTCATTGCAGTGAGTCTCAAAAACATACCGTATCCTGCAGCAGTTGCTTTTCGCGATCTTAATATACGAATCCACATCTCTTTTAGGATCGACTACGAATGCATTATTATCATTCCCTGCAATATAAGAGAAATGAGAAAGTCCTTTAGAAACAAGCTTCTCAATGAACATCCACTCTCACCTCAAGAAGAAATGATCACCACTGATATTAAATGTTATCCTCGTTCGTATGCTTGTGCCAAAATCGATAATAAAACAATAGACTTTTATTATTCCAGAGCAGTATAATTATTGCAGGCAGGAAGTTTTTAACCTTAATCGTGTGCCTCTCAAGGAGGCTTTAAAACATTTTTGTCACCAAAGTGGGGAGAAAAATCATGAATGAAATCGGAATTTCG
Source organism: Candidatus Methanoperedens sp. (assembly GCA_049301735.1). Lineage (GTDB taxonomy): Archaea > Halobacteriota > Methanosarcinia > Methanosarcinales > Methanoperedenaceae > Methanoperedens. Next base: position 9,289 of record JBAQLI010000110.1, on the reverse strand, counting down.
GATGAAGATCTGAAAGGATACCTTGCAGCGAGAAGTTTTACCAGAGCAATTGGTGAGGAGATAGTGAACAATATCAAAGTCGGCATGACTGAAAAAGAGGTAGAGGAAGTTGTCTCTCTGGTTTTCAATAAGAATGGCGTGAAACAGCACTGGCACATGCCTATCATTGGTGTGGGAGAAGGAAGCACAAAATTGAGAAGTATGTATGCTCTTGTGTCGAGCTATTTTACCGGACATAAGCGTATTTTGCAGGAGCACGATATTATTTTAATAGACATAGCACCGATATACAACGGTTATCCGGCAGATTACACGATAAACCATGTAATAGGGAGCAATCCTGACCTTGAGGCTCTGGCTGCATATGCGCATGACGTTTCGATCAAGATTGCCGGGTATATAAAAGAGGGAATGATCGTAGCAGACGTGTTCCACTGGGCACAGGAACTTACAGGCAAAAACCCTGACTATACTTTAGCATACCCACCCTTTGTTTCCATGGGCCATCGTTTATGCAGGATACCTCCACTATGGCAGAAATTCCCTGAAGCCGGTCTTAATTATTTGCTCTTCAGAACCAATGGACCTTTTATTACATCAAGTAATAACACCCTGATGAATGGACTTTGGGTCATCGAACCTTACCTGATATACAAAGGGCGAGCCGCTAAATTCGAACAGCTTGTATCAATTGGAAAGGAAACAGTGATTCTATGATTATCCACAACATATTTATGTCTCAAAATCCATAATACTTTTGCGGTTAGTTATTAAAAGATTAATTATAGATCATATATTCAGGAGGTTAGATATGAAATCGATTATCACAGCAGAACTTGAGGTTGTCGCCCTGGGGACTGGAAGCACAAGTATGAGCCCTTATATTTCCGAGGCTGTAAGAGCTATCGAAAAGTTAGGTATTAAATACCAGTTAACTCCGATGGGAACGGTAATAGAGGTATCTTCCATCGATGAAGCTTTCAATACAGCAAGAGCAGCTCACGAAGCGGTTATAAAAAAAGGCGCAAAGAGGGTTGTCATACATCTTACAATCGATGACAGAAGGGATGCTCCAAAGGATATGGACGAGAAAATAGAATCTGTAGAAAGTAAAATTTAGTCCACTTCTGTTCAAGCTCCACCTTCATAACACAGCTCCACCCTTGCACTTCCTAAAATCAGGCATATATTCCTTATGCCATATCGTTTCATCCACGAGCTGCGCCTCCATTGAAGGCAAACCTGTATCATCTTTATTAAAAATCAGATCCAATTAATCCATTATGTGGTTCGACGCACTGCTCCTGGCTTTACAGTATCTTTTATCAGTGATACCTGCAACGATCGCAGGTATTATCCTGATGGAGCTGTTGATAGAAATGGGGTGGGTCCAGAAACTTGGCTATATAACTGCGCCCTTCATGCGCTTCGGGCATCTCCGGGAAGAAGTCGGCGTGAGCTTCTTTGTGTCCTTTGGGTCCCCAACAGCCGGGAATTCAATGGTGGCAGAGCTTAACAAAAAAGGATTGATAGACGATAAAGAAACTCTGATTGCATCTCTTGTAACATCTTTTCCTGCAACATTCATCTTTGTAAGGGATCTCACTCCTGTACTTGTAATATTGCTCGGGACTACAGGAATCATCTATCTTGGCATAGTTGTGGGAGTTGGACTTCTTCGAACAGCAATATCCCTTGCTCTTGGCCGCTTTCTATTGCCTCCTAAGAAGACTGCAATTATACAACAAGATATAAAGACGAAAAAATTCACAGATGCGCTGCAAAGTGCGATCTTATCTTCATGGGTTCCCCTGCGGAACATTATCCCAATGATGATAATCGCTGCAATAATCGTATTTCAGCTTATCGATATAGGTTTTTTCGATATGCTATCGGCATATCTGAAAGACCTGCCTGTTCTGAAATCTCTTCCGGTGCAAGCTCTCCCCATCATTGCAGCATGGTTTGCAAGTAATGTCGGGGCATATACGATAGCAGGTAAGCTTTTAGCTGATGGCATAATGACGTCAAAAGAAATCGTGATAACGTTGCTCCTGGGTCGAGTGCTTTCAAGCATGGTGCGCCTGCGATTCACCATTCCTTATTATACAGGAATTTTCTCTCCTAAATTGGGAATGCAAATAATGCTTCTAGCCACACTGATGCAAGAAGGATTAACCATAATTGTCATCGCCTTTCTTGCAGTCTTCTGGTAATCGGATTTGAACTAATCGCAAATGCTCTGATCGGGAGTATACAAAAAAGCTTTATGCTCCTATACCAACAAAAAGAGCAATTGGTAATCTAATCATGACACAGACTATAGATAATCTAAACGATATAACAGTAATCTGTTAATAAATTCTTCTATGAAGTTTCAAGTCTGGGAATTAATCCGATACAAAGGTTACTGTCGATTCTTGCATTTGAATTTGTATAAGCTTACTTCTTTGCGGTTTAAATTTCTATTGGGTGGCTGTCGAGGTTGAATTGGCTATTGGAGTAGGTGCGACTGTTGGAGTTGGGGCGGCTGTCGAGGTTGAATTTGTTGTTGGAATTGGGGTGACTGTCGAGGTTGAATTGGCTACTGGAGTTGGAGTGGCTGTCGAGGTTGAATTAGCTATTGGAGTTGGAGTGGCTGTCGAGGTTGAATTAGCTATTGGAGTTGGGGCGGCTGTCGAGGTTGAATTTGTTGTTGGAATTGGGGTGGCTGTCGAGGTTGAATTTGTTGTTGGAATTGGGGTGGCTGTCGAGGTTGAATTTGTTGTTGAAGTTGGGGTGACCGTCGAGGTTGAATTGGCTATTGGAGTTGGGGTGACTGTTGGGGTTGGGGTGGCAGTTGGAGTTAGTTTTGGAGTTGATGTTATTGTTGGTACAGGTGTTGTGGTGGGAAAAGGTGTTTCTGTTTGAGTGGGATTGATGTAAAGTTCAGTAAACCTGGCCATATCCGATGTGGCGCCAGAATAGATGCTGTCAACCTTAATACTGAGAATATTACCGTAGCGGTAGGTTTCTCCTTCTGATAATACTTTGTCATCCAACCTGAGTTCATTCTTGGATAAAACAAGCCATACTTGCCTTGGATTTTCTTTTGCATCAATTGATTGTGCTGTTATGGAATATCCGTCTTTTAAGTTCCAGGTCTCACCAATCTTTAAATCATTTTTATCAGATGATAAACTTGTAGCTATGGATGTGCGGGTTGCTATGGGCGTAAGAGTTGCTACAGGTGTTGCTACAAGAGTTATTATGGGTGTATCCATAATACTTTTTCTTTCAGTTTCTAAAGGTGTAATAACAGAAGCTTTTATTTGCGCATCCAACTCACTTTTTATTGTGTCTGCTATATATTTAGGTGATAGAGTTGGGGGAGGATTGCTTGGCTCAGCATACCAGTATGTGCCAACAAGCAATATTAAAAATACAGCAGCTATTGCCCATACATGCAGTATCAGTTCTTTATTTTTAGCACTTTGATATTTGAACAGCGGTTTTGCGATATATTTCCCGATCACTATAGAGAATAATACCCCACCGAATGCACCTTCTAACAGAGGAGATGTATCGAGAAGCACTTGAGCAATAACCGCCAGAATAAAAAGACAGACAGAGAAACCAACAACTCCTCCCCACATCGCAGCCGCAAGAATAGAGACTAAAATGCCGCCAATGATCAGCATAATTCCACCCACAGGTTCAAGAAATAAACCACCTATTGAGCCAAGAATTATAGCAAATGCAGGTATGGTTTTTCGATTGAAACGAGAGAGGGCAACCTCAGGAATTTCTATGGTGATATTAACGTTTATATTCTTATTTCCACCGTTGGATTGAACCTCTATTATTCCTGTATCTTTTAACCCAAAAGGTAAGCCTTTTGTATCAATATTAAAGATAATATCCTGTTTATGGCGCGTGGGGTCTATATTGCTCTGTGAGACTTTCAACCATTTTTTACTTGTCTTAATTGAGCCACTTAATATCTCGCCGCCTGTATTACTGATTGTAAAATTATCAGAAACAGAAGAGTTTGTCATTAAATCATTAAAGTAATAATTTACTTCACTTACCTCAAGTTCAGGGGTCTGAAATTTTACTTCAGTATAGACTTTTTTACCAAGCTTGGCAATTTCATCATTTAGTGTTTTTTCTATTTCTTTTTTGGAAATTTGAAGATTTGAGCCCCGATCAAAAATGATTTCTTTCTCGTTTGAAGTTATAATACCATCACAAATAGCCATTTTAATATAATCACGAAGATTATTGATCCTATTTTCAAATGGTGGTAACGTTGTACCAGGTTCAAGCATACTTTGATATCCAATTGAGCTTGGAAATAAATCAACTCCGGTTCCTTCCGTTAATTCACAGAAAGGGCAATGGGAAAGATTATCAGAATATAAATGGTTCATGTTCTCGCTGCATTTCTTCAGTTTTGCTCCTTCGGCTTGTAGAACATCAAACCATTCTTTTGCAGTTGGTCTCTTCCGGGGCTCCTTATGGCCATCCACAAAACACCTGTAAAAAAGCTTCTGAATAGACGGCGGAATAATATTGTAGGGCAGGGCATCGTTTGGGGGACTGACACCTTCAAATATACCAGCATAGGGAAAATATCCTTTTACGATCTTCGCTTCAGTGGAAGGAGCATCGTCAACAGCAAATCCCTTTGCCTGGTAAGGATGAAAACCGCTCATCAGGAACTTAAAAATAATAATCCCAAGACCAAATAGGTCTGAATAATATCGGTCTTGATCCTGATTCTTGAAATCCACACTCATCATTTCAGGTGGTAAGTATTCCCCTGTTCCCACGCGAGTATAAAATATCTTTTCTCGAGCCCTATCCTTAACTTGAAAAGAATCACAATCAATTAGCGTAATCAAAGCATTTGATGAGACGAGAATATTGGTTTCTCTTAAATCGCCTATACAGTGGCCTTTCTCATGAAGCGCTCCTATCGCACTTGCAATATTCTTGGCAATAGTGAGCAGATGCTGCCATGTAAAATCCGCAAGTATTCTCAATCTGTCAGAGGAATCATAATATTTATGGGACTCTCGAAAAGCCTTTATGTTAATAAGAGGCATTGTAAAACCGATGAACTGGGTTCTTTCCTGATCCCTATATAGCACTCCTTTTGGCCATGCGATCGATTTGTGCTTGATAGTAAGCCATGTAGGATCATATGGCGGATTGTTCACCATTGCCTGGACCTTTTCATGAAGTTCGTTATTGATTTTATGCTGATGGAAGATTTTTGCACATAAGTCGTTTTTTCCTTCGATGCTATAGATTGCACCTTCTCCTCCACTTTTTCCAGTTCCGATCAGTTGAACCTGGTTCCCTTCATTATCATAGGCTGCTAGATTTGCCATTATTTTCATTCACCTTCAGTACACATATTACAAGTGTTTTATCATCCTCAGAATTTTCACTCATCTCTCGTGAAGCGAGAAGACCTCTGATATCCTTCTCGCCCAGATTTAGATCGCTAAGCTTCTGTGCATAGGAAAACAGAGGAACAAAGAATCTATCATATGGTTGCAGGCTATTCTGTTTCTTTATTAAAGCAGCTCCCTGGCAGCCATCAGTAAAAACTGCTACACTATCTATTTTACAGACATCTGGAGTAATAAATAAAGATTTTTCCCATTCTTTACTTGTCAGGGGCACCACTTCGTTGATATATTCCGATTCTCCAGGCTCTGAGATAATGACCAGTTCTTCATTTCTCCTTGCTACCACTGCACCATCTCCGATATGTGCTACAGCAATATTATTTTCATAAATAATTGCAACAATCATTGTACAGGCCAGGTCCCGAAGATTGCAGCGCTCATCAATGGCCTTTACCTCGAGTTCTCTTCTTGCTGTCACAACGGCCTTTCTTGCTATAACCCCGAGGTCTGCCTCATCAATATTTCTCTTTATTAACATTGCTTTCACTGTGCCGACAGCAGATTCTACTGCTGTCCTGGCACCAATATCAGATTTTGAAGCGCTCCCAAGTCCATCTGCAACAGCGATTACTACAGACTCCGGAGTAATAACTTCATATGCACATGCGTCCTGGCATGGAATATTTCTCTGCACATGATAAGGACCTATCACTGATGTACCAAAAATATAGGGAGTCGGTTGTTTTGGGAATATCAATCTGTAGAGTTCTTCCCAGATACTTTCAAAGTTATCTTTAGTGATTACAAATGGTTGATAATCTAATGAGAGACTAACCAGGGGAGTAAGGGATTTTATCATCTGCAACTCATGCCCTTCAGGGCTGATAATTACTGTCAGGAATTTGAAATGCCTTCCTTTCCTGTGGACTTCTTCTATTATCTTCTTGTATTTCCCATCAAGCTGCATGCCAGAGAGTTCACCTGCTTCTATAAGAATAATTGTTGACATGCAGTTTTCAGGCATGATTTCCCTGTATCTCTTCATTCTCTTTACAGCAAGTCTTGTTGCTTCTGAAATCGCATTACCCATCATGTACCTATTCTGTTCAACTGGCTCTTCTTGAGTTAATTTTGACGCTCTTGAAAGTTCACCCGCTGCCTGCCCATATGAAAAAATAGCGATTCTTTCCTTTTTTCCAGCAATCATATTCCTGTGCTGTTTATCCCTGAATCTGTCAAGTAATCTGTTTATTAACTCAGTCTTGCCGGGATTGCTAGTGCCAGTATACCAGGGAGCATCTACAATGAGAACAACAGAAATTTGGGTTCTTTTCCTGCGTTTCATTTTAAGTCTCATGGTAAATCAATGCATTGAATGTTCAATAATTAGATGCTTCAGTAGATGCCTCAGTAGATACTTCTCCCCATCCTGTATGGTCTAATTTTATACTGTCACCGACCTTTGAAACTGATACTTTTGTCAGACTCTTGGAAAGCCACTCGAACATTTCGTTGAACATACCTTTCTTTAGTTTTAACGGCGGTCTGTTTGGAGGGACGATCTGTTTTAAAAGCTGCATATCTGCAGGCTCAACCCCTACACCAAAGATCATAGCTTTTTTATTAATTTCAACTTCGTGAACAAGGCCTACAACTTTATTCCAGAACGAATCACCTGGCTGCATATCCATCCCACGGTGGTCTGCATCTGTTATCATAAAAAACCAGGGCCTGTAATAAGAGATCCCTCTGGATTTATACTCTTTCTTGCGTGTTTCAATGAGATTAAGGGCTGCTAGAATAGCTTCCCCCATTGATGTTGATCCACCTGCGGATAGAGTTGGCGGCTCAAAGTCCTCTATAGATGAAAATTTATGTATAATATTCACTTTATCACCAAACGTGACTACTGCAAGGTCAACTCTCTTGCTCGCCAGCTCATCTTTGAGCACCTCTTCTTTAAACAATTGTAAACCTTCATTCAATTGATTGATTTTTTTATGTTCACCCATCGAACCGGATATATCCAGTACAAGCACAGTTGCAACATGCGCCTGCTGTGGGTTTGCGATTTCTATATTTTCTTCTCCTAGTTTCATATTCAATTCTCCTTAAGTTGTTTGAAATTAATCATATTTAATTCATTTTTCAAGTATGATTTTCAAAATGATTTACCAGGCCTGTATCTGTTCGATATCTATTTCCTCTCCCTGCTCTGTTAAGAATGATATAATCGGAAGTTTATGTATTATATGCACATTTAATAAGCTTAGTATATATTCAGTGCATGATCATATAATTGTTTGCTTGGAAAGCTTTTCAAGAATGTACTGGATGAAAGCATAGTATTGCCTTCACGGTTCTGGAGGATTCGGATGATCCGCCTGGCGAAGCGGCGCGTTTGCGGGTTGAGCAAGTTCAGGGCTGATGAGGAGTTTAATAAGTTCGTTGGTCTTTATTTACAGGTTTTGCTGATCTGGTTTTGAATTCTTATTCTTATAAAGGAAGTAATTTATCCAAACAATGTTTAAGGCTGTAGCCTATCCCATGTGATCCTATCGATCCCGAATACGTCATTCATTGCCTGGTGGAATTCATCAAAAATCCGGAGATATTTGTTCTCAAGATTCTCCAAAGCCTCTGCATCCTGTTCATTTGCTACTCTGATGAGGATATGCGACTGATCATGGAGTATTCTGTGAAATTTTCCAGTGAGAAGATATCTGCTGGCTGCAAGCTCTTCAAATACCTCTGTCTTGCATATCAGCCTGTAGCGGTACAGAAGAATGGCTTCTTCGAACCTTGAACGTCTTTCCAGTCTGAGGCCCATCTCTTTGTCATGTTTATCGAATTGCGAGGATATCGCTTTCTCAGTCACGATCTTGATAATAAAAATAAAAGCTGAACCGGATGCCAGTAAAATGGCTGCAATGGTTGAGTAATTGCCTGATAATTCCTGAAGTGATGCAATATTTACCATACGATTATGCAATACCAACGCCGGCGCTTATTCACCTTCCTGCACCCTTTCCCAGTACGCGCTTAACAAAAGCGTTGCCCTCCCGCTGCTGGAGGAGTCTAATGATCGCCTGGCGCAGCGGTGCGTTCACTGGTTGAGCCAATTCGGGGTTCAGGAGCAGTTTTACAAGGTCATCGGTTTTCATGGTGTGAAGCTGCTCCATGGTTGGAGTTTGGGTAGCTATTGGGGGGGCTTTAATTATTGGCTTTGTGATCTTGGTTTCGTATTCTTTTAGTGGCATGGGGACCTTAGTTTACTTAAATATGAACTGTAAGAAAGTAACAGGATTAGATGAGTTTGTCATAGAGTCAACGGCCCATTTGTCCAGCAACCTTATCGAGTAGGCCAATAAAGTATGCCTCAGAGAATCCTGCTAAGAAAGCAATGGTTCCATATGCGGCTGTGTCGGCCCACCCGATATCATTGTAATGGGCTGTCCGATGGTGTTGATTAGTCCATGATAGTCATGGAAAACGGACTGCGTGGTTTTTCCCGCCTTTCCACCGGGATCTCAAAACTGCGATATGCCGGGTGGTCTTGCGTATGCGCGTATGACATGATGTTCACATCCGTCACATCATTTCATGACCTCCAGTTGCGATGAACTGGTGTAAGATCGTTCTGGGACGCGTCCCCGTTCTTTTATTCATGCTCCACGAGTGCGCAATTCGCTATGTTATCGCGCTGGTTCATGCCACATCGCGATGTGCAGTTTAGCCAGATTATGTCGTAGCGGGCATAGGTAAGCTACAACCCACATTCCGTACCTTTACATTTAGAGTTTTCTCTAATTAATTATGCCTCGCAGCGTCTTGATTTTTAAATTTCATAAAATGTTTATAGAATTAATATATTACATTATTTAATG
>JBAQLI010000109.1:0-13743 GCA_049301735.1 Candidatus Methanoperedens sp. | reverse complement strand
CCCACCCAGCACTATTATGTGAATTCATATCCCAGCGATAATGTTTTCCAAGCTGCAATATCCCAGATGGGAGGAGATATGAAGTTCCGGTTAGACTGATTCCTCTTGCCTGACTATCAAAAATAAGCGAACCTGTATCTAAATCTCTGATATAAAGACCATAAGAATCAGCACCTGTAACACTATTCCATTGGAAAGTTGGTGTGAGTGAGGAAATAGTGGTGCCGGGGAAAGAACCGGAACCAGGAGAAACAAGTGTTGGTGGACTTGCTAAAATGGGTTCTTTTTTGATCCATTTCACAGCATCAAAACCAACCCTTTTTGTGGCAGAACTTTCACCAGTAGCATCAACTAACTTAACATACTCGTTTCCACTGGCAGAGAAGTAAAAGTCTCCTAATGTCACCCACACGTCATAATAACTGGCTTGGTTCACATACCGTGTATCAGTAATGCCGTTATGGTAAATAGTGTAAACGGCATTTGTTGTATCTGCATAATTGCTCGGGATGTAAACATATACTGTATAAGTTCCAGCTCCTACACTAGATAGAGATGGTTTCCACATGGCATAGTTGTCAACAGGCGACTGACTGTTGTATGTATAAAACATATGATTATTGTATCCTATCGATGCTTCTTTCCAAAAAGAAGAAGTTCCATATTTTGTAAAGCCAGAACCTTGGTCATCGACGATTACCTCACCGATTGCTGCACTCGCGCTACCTCCCAACAACACCAAGAATATTAACAATGTTCCGAGAAATAACATGATTCCATTAGTTCTATGTTCCACTATATATTTCACAATAATTTTACACCCCCTTAATTATTATCACAACAACTTCAACCAAACCCACGCGCTCCTCGCCCTTGCTACCCTTTCTCATCGCTATACCATCCCAGAACCGCTGCATCATACCCATCCTCCTCCTCTCCTGCCACCCACGCCGCCATCATCCACCACAGGCGCCGCGCCCTCGCTCTCTATCAGTAATACCGGAGTAATCGTTCCAATCGCTATCCAGAGAGCATCTCCGCTCCACACGTAATTATCAAATATCATTTTTCCACACCTATCCTTGATTTACAGCCCGCACCTATGAAGCATGGCCACCAATACTGACTTTAAGCATATGATGAAAGTATATAAAACTTGTGTTTTAATATTATGATGATAATATTAATTATAATTATGCTCATGTTAGATACCATTCATCAGGATTCAAAGAAGAACTGAAAATAAACCAGTTCAAAAACACTTAGCCTGTCGTCCAGTCCTTTTCCACCGACCCCATCTCCAGAATCATTTCCATACTCCCATTTCCTTTTATCCAACCAGGTATCATCCACAGCATGCGCCCCCGCCTTCCTCCGAGGCATTCGTTCTGGTCGCTATCCTGCGGGTGCGCTTTCTCCTTACTTTATTTTTGAATCGCGAGTGGCAACTTATATCAACAGATTACGTTAACACCGGACTGTTACGAACTAAAAACAAACTCTGATTGCCTTGAGTTCGTATCAGTTCGTTTTAGTTCGTTGTTTGATGATATAAAGTAATTAACAACCTTATATTAATTCAAAATGAACTCTCATTTAATAATTTCAACTTCTATGTTTTAAAGGTTCTAATAAAATCCAGGTGCTTCACATACTTTGAAGGAGATTGCAAAGCAGCAAGACCAGAAAACTATTTAACCCTCCACCCTCATTCTAGCATTGTTCGTAATTAGACGAATGATCCCAAAAAGGAAAAATAATAAAAATGACCCCTGAAAATTTCAAACCAAAGAAAGACTTCAATACCCGTCTTGAAAACACAAAGAGCCTGCCAGACATATTTGAAGTGGTGAAAGCCGCTGTCTGGGAATGCCAGAGAAAAAGTCGTGGAGGCCTGATGCTGGGACTTGCCAATCTCGGAAACCATCCGGAAGGATTTTTCGGAGGTTTCTATCCGGTCGGTTCGAATGTCATTGTGATGAATAAGATCCCTCTTGAGAGAATAAAAGAGACAAGGCTTGAGCTTTACAAACCTTATGTTTTCCATGTCCTTCTCCATGAATACCTGCACACTCTGGGCTATATGGATGAAAGCGGTGTAAGGCAGATAGCTCATAAGATCACAAAAGATGTATTCGGGGAAGAACATCTTGCGACAAAGATCGCTGCGAATACGGCGCACTTCTTCCATAATCTTGTTTATCCAGGTGCAACATGGCAGCCGGATGATATGAAAATGGAGCTTGTTGGTGGTTTTGACAGGGGAAGCACGAGTTATATTTGTTAAGTTTTCGGGAATTCATGACCGCAATTAGGACACAATACCAGACTGCATTTCATGAATCTCGGACATGCCCTGCATCCTTGATTATCCTTATCATCAAACCTGGCTCCGCAAAGAGGACATTGTGTTTTCATAAAGGGTTACGCCCCTTTATGACGTATAGGGGTATCTGCGATACCCCTTGTTTTGATAAAACTTTCATAAAGTTTTTTCATAACAGGTGGTAATATCCTATGATCCTGGAAGCTATCCCGCCGATAAGTATTGCAAGTGCAATAGTGAATGCCATGATGCCAAAAGCTCTTTTCCAGCCAAGCTCCCTTCCAAGTACAGCAATAGTGGCAACGCATGGGATATAGATCGTATTCACAAGCGCGTAAACGAATAATTGTGCAGGTGTCATGAATAGAAGGAGGTTCTTTGCGCCTCCTCCGTACATGACCACTGCAAGAGTAACAAGCAATTGGAGCGCAAGTTCCTTTCGCAGTACCGCGAAGATCAAAGTAAGACCGGCAACAGCAGGAAGACCCAGCCATCCTTCAACTACAGGAGAAAGCGGTGAGGCCAGTTTCCAGAGATATCCGGTTTCATAAAGTCCTCCAAGTACCATAGACCCTACAAGCACTATCGGAAAAGCCACGAATACGAAGTCTTTGAACCTGTACCAGGTCTTTTTCAATATGTTTGACATCATTGGCATCCTGAATGGGAACATTTCCATGACAAGCCCTGTGGATTTTCCGGGCATTATTTTGTTAAGTCCTGCTCCTACAAGGAACACAAGAGCAAATATTATAAGATAAATTGCAACAGCTGGTTTCCATCCCACGAACAGGGATACGGCGCCAAGAATAACGGCTGTTCTCGCGCTGCATGGGATAAGGGTGATAAGGGTACTTGCAATCGTTCGCTCCCGCATCGTGGTCAAAATGCGTGTACCGATTATTGCGGGTACATTGCAGCCTGCGCCTGCAACAAGCGGGATGATCGCGCGCCCGTGAAGCCCGAACTTATGCATCAGCCTGTCTGTAAGGAATGCCACAGAGTTCAGGTATCCCGAATCCTCAAGAAAAGCGAGCATGAAATAGAATGTAAGTACGTATGGTATACCCACAGCAAGAGCTGCAAGGATACCGGCGTCAAAACCCCACACAAAAATTTTACCGATAATGCCGCTTCCAAAAACATAGTAAACAGTGCCATCAATGACAGGCGAAACATATGTTGCCCAGTAATCACTGAAAAACGTGGAAAGCCAGTTACCGCCGTAAAAAAGGAAGGAAAAAATTATAGCAAGAACTCCGATAAGCAGGGGTATGCCGGTAAGCGGTGAAGTGGTATAAGCCCATATCTTATCCGATGGTATGGGTTTTACATCCCCCTGTACCTGGGATGCTATCGAACCTGCAAGCCCATGTCTCTCGCGTGCGATCCTTAATGGGGTTTTCTCTCTGTGTAATTCTTCTATCTCCCTGCTTATCTTGTTTGCTTCTTCGATTATGGATTTGCCATTTTCATGTTTCCCGACAAGTTCAATAAATTCGGAGTCATTTTCAAGAAGCATGATCGAAAGAGCCCTTGGATTTATCCCGAAGTTATAAGGCATGAGAATTTCTTCAAGTTTTTTGATATTGGTTTCAATATCATCTCCATAATGCAATGAATAACTGATCCCGGTTTTATTTTTTGCAGTATCCACTGCTTGCTGTATCAGTTCGTCAAGACCGCTGCCTGTCGTGGCTATCGTCTTCACGATAGGGATACCAAGAAGCTGGGACAATTCCCCGGAATCGATCAGGATATTCCTTTTCTCGGCTTCATCTATCAGGTTCAAAGCAGCCACGATCGGTATGCCAAGATCGATGAACTGGATAAGCATATAGAGATTCCTTGCAAGGTTTGTGGCATCAAGGATCATTATTGCCACGTCCGGTTTACAGTCAAAGATTGCCCTTCGCGCTACCCACTGGTCTTCCGAGACCGCGCCAAGGGCGTAGCTGCCGGGAAGGTCGATTATACCTATCCGTTGGTCTTTGAAATTCGTAGTTGCAAGATTGAGTTCCACGGTTTTTCCGGGATAGTTGGCAGTGACCACACCCATCCCGGTCAGGCGGTTAAATATGCTTGATTTTCCCACATTGGGATTTCCAGCAAGTGCAAATGTGAAATCAGTGCTGCCCTTTATTTCCTTGAGGGCGCTATGACATGAAAGAGCCATTATTTTATCCTATCCTATTCTATTTATCCTATTCTAACTTATTTTACCTTTATTTTTGATGCTACTTCTCTTCCCAGCGCGTACCGTGAGCCTGAAACACATACTATCAATGGCCCCCCGAACGGCGCCACTTCCTCGACACGCACGCAAACATCAGGGATCAATCCAAGTGATGCAAGATACTGGAGCATTTTCGGGTCTTCTTCGAATACATTGACAATGATTGCCTTTTCATTGGCTTTTAATTCTGAAAGCGGCCTTACCTTTTCTTTTATGAACGAGCCGTCCTTATCCGGGATGGGATGGCCATGAGGACAGGTTTTGGGATTTCCCAGGCTCTGGGCGATCCTGTCTTCCATCTCAGGGCTTATGGCATGTTCAAGCCTGCACGCTTCCTCGTGAACCTCATCCCATTTGAAACCCAGGATATCTGTAAGCAGCCGCTCGGAGAGGCGGTGTCTGCGAACGACTTTTTTGGCCATTCTTCCACCTTCTTCTGTAAGACATACGCCCTTTCCGGTATGATTTATGAGACCCTTATTTGCAAGTTTTTTTACCATCTCGGATACGGATGGAGGAGATAATTTCAGGTGCTCTGCAAGGCGCGATGTGCTTACCGGATGCTGTTCCTGCTGTAATTTGTATATCGATTCAAGATATTCTTCAATCCTGGGGGTATCTGCTTCCATCTTTCACCGTTGTTCCTACTTTGTAAGTCCTGTATACAAATATTCCGATTATTATCCAGTAGCCAATGTATGCAATGATTTCAGTAAGCGAAGGATTGCCATTGTAACCCATGAGGGCTTTTAAGCTTTCTCCTATGAGTCCATTCTCATGAAGTGCCGGATATGAGCCATCAGGATTTTGGGGTGGGTTTACATCCCATACGTGATCAATTACCCCGGGTATGATACCTGCTTCGTTGAATTCATGAACGCTTACCGCTACAAGACCTGCTGAAAAAATTATCAGCAATACACTTGTATATCTGAAGAACCTGCCAACGTCAAGCCTGTAGATTCCTTTGAACATTATGAATGAAAGAGCGATCACGAGAATGAGGCCAATGATAAAACCTGAAATTGTATCAACAGGATCCTGGATCGCCAGCGTTCCAAGGAATAGGACGGTCTCAACACCTTCCCTGAAAACCGCGACAAAGGACAGGACTGCAATTCCGAACATCTGGCCTTTTGAAATGGACAAGTCTATTTTTTCCTGGACTTCACCTTTGATTTGTTTTGAATTTTGCGCCATCCAGAATATCATGTATGTGAGTACAACGGCAGCTAAAAGTGCGGCTGCGCCCTCGAAAAGCTGCTCTGCTGTACCCTGAAGTTCGCCGTAAACTACTTTGAATAAAAAAGCCACTGCCAAACTTGCGACGAGAGCGCTTATGATCCCTATATTTATATAGCGGTTAAGATCTTTTCTTCCCAGCTTTGCGACATACGCCGCAATTATTCCGATTATCAGGGCTGCTTCAAGCGCTTCCCTGAATGTTATTAAAAAGCTTGCTAACATAGTTTTCACCGTTATTATTAGGTATACCTAACTCAATATTATTGCATACCTATATACCCTTCTGTTAACCTAATAAAATGGTTAGGATTATAAATATCAGGATCACAGAAAATTATAATTAATAATCCTGCATGTTGTGTGCTGCATGGACCTCCAGAAAATCGCAAAGGAAATCAGGGAATTCGAGGGCGTAACGAGAAAAAAGCCCATTGCAGACCTCATAAATATATTCCAGACTGTCCGCTCTGAATATTCCAGTTCCGTGGTGGATTTTGGCGATGACGCAGCCGTTATTGATATAGGTGGAGACGATTACATACTTTTTGCGGCAGATGGCATATGGGGTCGCCTCGTAAATGCAAGTCCCTGGTGGGCAGGATATACTTCTGTGCTTGTGAATGTCAATGATATTGCTGCCATGGGCGGGAAACCTGTAGCGATGGTCAATGTCCTATCTTCGGATAATAAAAATGCCTGCAAGGAACTTCTCAGGGGCATCAGGGACGGGATAGCGAAATTCGGAGTCCCGATGGTTGGCGGGCATCTTCATCCCGATACTCCATATACTTCACTATCAGTAGCTATCATTGGTACGGTAAAAAAGGGGTGCGAAATAAAAAGCGGCACTGCAAAGGCAGGGGATGTTGTAATATCAGCAATCGATATGGACGGGAAAATGGGCCCGAATTCTCCTTATAGTTTTGACACAACGACTGCAAAAGAGCCGGAAGAAGTGCGCAGGAAATACAGGGTGATCCGGGAAATAGGCGAGAAGAAGCTTGTCACCGCAGGAAAGGATATCAGCAATCCAGGGCTTATCGGGACACTTGGGATGCTTCTTGAGACAAGCAGAAAAGGGGCTCGCGTTGACCTGGAGAAAATACAGGCGCCAGAGGGCATTGATTTTACCCAGTGGTTGAAGGTTCATCCGGCAACGGGTTTTATAGTCACGGCTTTACCAGAAAATGAAGCGGAAGTTATTGGTCTTTTTGAAAAAGCAGGATACGCAGTTGCGAATATCGGGGTCGTGGATGATACCTCAAGGCTTGATATTTGTTATAATGATAAATGTGTGACAGTGTTTGATTTCAAGAAAGATGTGGTGACAGGGATAACGCAATAATCTGTAGAACTTTAAAATTAGCTTTTTTCTTGTAAAAGTAGCGGGCATGCCTCAGGTCGCAGCCTCTTCCACTGCACGGTTGACCACAAACTCGCCTCCGCCCCGCGCCCCCATGAGCGATAGTTGTTCACGGCTGGTTTGCTCCCTTCCGGGCCTAGACCTTTTTCCGCAACTAAGGCACAAAAACCTTCCTTCAGGAAAGCCCTTGTACCAACACCAGCCCCATAGGACGGGGTTTCACAGTAGAATCTGTGGGCCATGCAATAGTCAAAACTTCTTCCTTTGGCTTCGCCCCCCGCTATCGACGGTTTCGGGTTACAGGTAACGCCGAGTTACCCGGGCTAGCCCGCCGATGTTGTAATGTTTCTCGAATGCAATAAAGTTATCTCAAAAGAAGTCCAATATAGGAGAAAGGAGATGAAAAATTAATGGAAGAATTGATCGGTTACGTTGCAAGCAATCATAAAGCTAGCAAAATCCTTGCAGTGCTGGATTCAAAAGGCGCAATGGATGGAGCAACCATAGCAAAGACGGTGAGGATCGTGGGGGCGGAAAAAACAATAGAAGAATTGACCGGAAAAAACCTCATAGCACGCGAAGGCGCCAAATTTGCTCTGACGGATCTGGGAAAGCAGGTCTCACACAAGCTTCGAAGCGTTTAATCCTATACCATAACTTGAATTGGTTTTAGCCAATTATTTTTTTATAATGATCCGGATCGCCATCACAGGAGCCCCGGGCTCAGGAAAATCCACGGTCTGCCGCAATGTGCTGAAACATCTCACTTGCACATACGGCGGAATGATTAGCGCCGACATCAGGGAAAAAGGGGAGCGCGTGGGATTCGAGATACTGGATATCACAACGGGAAAGCAGGGGATACTGGCGCACAAGCAGTGCAGCGGTCCGCGCGTGGGCAGTTACCATGTGAATCTTGAGGATTTGAACAATATTGGGGTAACTTCGATAAAAAATGCCATGGATTCGGATTTGATCGTTATCGATGAAATTGCACCCATGGAATTCAAGTCGCCTGAGTTTATTCGCATAGTCGAGGAGGCGCTTTGCTCAGACAAGAATATGTTGGTGGTGCTACACCAGAAGTCGAGTCATCCCGTCGCTGAGAAAATACGAAAGGAGTTTGAAGTTTTTACTGTGATGCCGGAGAACAGGGAGATTATAGTCTCAACGATCGTGGAAAAAATTACTAGAGCCCTTCAATAACACCTTTCTTGCCCTTTTTCTTTAAATTCCTTATAAGTTCCTGGTTCTCACGAATAAAGGATGTTGCATCGGATTCGATTTTCTTTTTATCGATTTTCTTACCCTGGCCCACCCCGGGGCAATCCACAACTGGTTTTAGTTTCATTAAAGGTTCATCGGAATATGAGACTTCGATGATCTTAAATGGAAGCAAACGGCACACAAGCGGCTCGTTATTACGTATCGTGCATTCAAGTTTCAAACCATTAAAAAAGCACTTTCCTTCTTTTCCCCTGATCTTGAATATGTTTTCTTTTTCATCAAAATCAAGAAAATCTTCTGGTGAATATCCCAGGTCTTTGATCCTTTTTATATCCTCAATTGTAAGCTGGATACCTTCGGAGCAGCATTTAGCGCCGCATTTCTTATATTCGCACTTCCACTTATCGATATTTTCAAGGATATGTATCATAAGCCTTAATTGATTTTCTTATAATTTAAGGATACCCATATCTGGCGAGCATAAAAGGACAATTGAATAATTACAGAATTGAATTTTTTATTATCCTTAATTTATTCATTGCGTTATCCCAGATCCTCCATATACAGGTACTCCTGCGCATATCCACAATATTTTCCAAAATAGCTCCTGGCAAATTCAGCCATTTCATCTCTCTTTTTGCTCTTCGGACCTTTGAAACTGGACCCATAATACCTTTCCATTATCTGTTCGATATGCGTATCCACTGGAAAAGATTCAAGCTTCCCGAATGCAAAAAGCAGCACGCAATCCGCGATCTTATTTCCAACGCCCTCTATTTTCACAAGTTCTTCCCGCCCTTTCCTGTAGGATAAGTCCTTGATCCTGTACAGGTCAAATTCGCGATTTACCACAATATTTGCTAATTTCAATATCCGGGGGGCACGAAAACCAAGCCTGCATTGCGACATATCGCAAAGCTTGGCATCCGAAAGTGCATCTGGTGTGGGGAAGGAATAATAGCCTTTTTCGATCTCATTCCCGAAACATTCACACATGCGCCTGATGGAATTAGTGATGTTCCTGATAGTGTTGTTGCTTGAACACATATACGATACAAGGCATTCCCACGGGTCCTGCCTGATAAGGCGCAGACCTCTGTATTTATTGATCAATGATGCAATTTTTTCATCCCGGCTAATGAAAGCGTAAATTTGTTCGATATCATCATGAAGCCTGAAATAATCGATAATTAATTCCTTATCAAGAGATGATTCGACTATCAGTTCCTGATCTTCCTGTTTAGCCCTGACGATAGCTCCCTTGACTATCCCATTCCACCAATCCTTTTTTTCCCACCTGAATACCTGGCCGCATGAAAGGGAATGATCGAGGTTAAAATCATTTATTTTAATCCTGTACACACTCAGGGATATATCACAGGGATGAAATACATTACGGTTATAATTCCAACAATATTTTTTTAATTATTTAAACTACGGTGCCCTTACCTTGATATTCTTTGAGCTGCAGTTCGGGCATTCTGTTGCTCCTTTTTTCATGAAAGTCTTCTTGCATGAAATACACCAGAACATTGAGCTTCCTTTCTTCATCTCTTCAAGATCATCTGGCATCATGGAGAATCCACTATACGTACTGCACATGATTTAACCTCCGTTAACCAATTGTATTATGGTTATTTATGTTTTGTTGCTCTTGATATTAAAAGGTTTGGTTGAAATTTTATCTGTTTTTTTTTCTGGATATCCCTTTATACTTTCACCTCAATTAAGTAAGAAATAGATGCCAGATAAAAACAACAAATATTTTGCGGCCCATAAAGAAATAACATCCGTAGCAAGACTTTCGATTTATTCCAATTCTCTATTACTTATAATAAAGCTTGCAGTGGGCTTTTTCATGGGTTCGATAAGCGTAATGTCAGAAGCCCTTCATTCGGGCATCGATCTTTTGGCTGCTGTCATAGCAAATTACTCTGTCAAGAAAGCAGGACAGCCGGCTGATGACGAACACAGGTTCGGGCATGGCAAATTCGAAAATGTTTCCGGAACAGTAGAAGCAATTCTCATTTTCGTTGTAGCAATAATAATACTGTATAAATCAAGTGTAAAGATCCTGGGTAATGAAACAATTGAGATCGATTCGAGCTTAATTGGAATTGGTATCGTTATCATGGGTATCTCGACAATTATAAATTTTTATGTATCAACAAGGATAATGAAAGTTGCTAAGAAAGCCGAATCAATTGCTCTTGAAGCAGACGCATATCATCTTACGACAGATGTTTATACTTCGATTGGTGTTTTAGCAGGTCTTATTTTAATTAAAATCACAGGTAATCCTATATTTGACCCGTTAATGGCTATAATTGTGGCTCTCATTATTCTCAAGGCATCGTATGACCTGACAAAACGTTCAGTATCAGGGATCATGGACGTGAAACTTTCAGATAAAGAAGAGGATACTATTAAATCAATAATCCATGAGCATTATTCCCAGTATGCGGAATACCATAACCTGCGCTCGCGGATGTCCGGAGCTGAAAGATTCGTGGATCTGCATCTTGTCGTACCCAAAAACCAGAATGTTGTAGATGCACATGATTTCTGCGATCATCTTGAAAAGGAAATTAAGGAGAAAATCCCAAATCTTTCAATATTGATTCACATCGAGCCATGCAGCACAGATTGCGAAATATGCCAAAAACTGGATGTTTGTACGAAGCCGGATATTGTAAGATAACTTATCCTCATTTATTAAAGATTGCCTGCATAAGTAAATATTATTTTATCTCTTTTTGATATTCAATGTATGAAAATACAACAGAATAAATAGCGGCTAACAATATTGGAACAAGGATAAAAAATATTGCATATCTCTGGAACAATATTCCTCCAATGGCAATTATCCCGGCGATTTTAAAGAGCTTCCCACCTATTTTATGAGTTTTATCCCATACTTTTTCACTGCTTAAAGTCCATGGAGTTCTGATACCAATGAACCAGTTCATTTTGGCATTTTCTATTAAAACTCCTGAATAATAATATAAAATTGCAAAAGCCGGTGATAATAGGGTAATCATATTGAATCTGAAACCCATATTCCAAAATATAGTCAGAAGATAAATATAAAATAAAAATACAATTATAAGTAGAATGAAATTATCATAGTATTTTCTAAATTTTTCTATGTTTGACTTATGGGGATCTATCCTGGGTATTATCATGAAAAGCAAAAACAATCCCACTGAAATAAATGGCATCAAAAAAATTCCCCAGAACTTTGACATATAACCATTAACTTCTCCCTGAGCATTCCAGTGAGATGCAATTTTTTCTGGCATCTCTGGAAAAACATAGATACCGATTGCGAACGAAAGTAAAACAATTCCAATGGCGATAATTTCACTTTTTCTCATGACTAACCCCAAATTGGGAATATCGGAATGACAATTCCTAATCCGATACGTCTGTTAAAGTGAATTCCTACAGAGAATACGATAAAACCCATTCTACCAATTGCAATACCAGGAGTAAAAGTAAATCCGAAAGTCTTGAAGATGCCAAAAGTCCAACCAAGCATTAATGCCAGGTCGATACCAAATGGCGAAATAAGTCCACTACCACCCTTTTCTTTATCTTTTCCGCCTCCAAGATTGCCTACTATCAAACCGATAGCTGGAGCAGAAAAGAAATTTGAGCCACTTTGATCATTCATGATGGTCCTTATACTTCTTTTATCATAATAAATTATGCGCAATAAAATTATTCTGCCTCTTTTATCTTGGATTAGCGGATGAAATGCTTTTATAAGCATACTTTAATATCAGTATAAAGTGTGGCAATAATATGGCATCAGAAAAATTGAGCTTTGAAGATATGAAGAAAAGAATCAGGGAACATTTAAAAATGACGCTAAATATTGAAGAGTTTTCAATTAATTCTGCAAAACAAGATAGTGATGTATGGAAGGTTAGTATAGAGTTCAAAGAGAAGACTGGTGCTATAGAATTGCCTACTACAGCGTTATTTATTATAGACGCAATGACCGGAGAAGTGAAAGAATTCAAGAAGGGTTATGCATGGACATTTTGACGCTTCGTCTGCAAAATCTTTGGGAGTATTTGAATTCTTTATTTATGAATTTGAAAGAATTTCTTAAAGCAGATAAAGATAACAGCCCTGTTTTCAAAGAATTGGAGAAACTACTGACATCCATAAATTGTGTCTATTATTATTGCATGACCGTTACTTTTACCTATTCCATCTTTCATACTATACCCTGCAGGGACTGATAAAATGCCTTTCATCAACTTTTTTTCAGTCCCTGCAACCTTCTATAATAGATATATCATTCACTGCATCAAGTAAATATCTGATAGCTCTTGCTTCCCTAATATCAGACATGATAGCCTACTTTATTGCCTTCTGCAATGATTAGTCTTATATTCTCTACAATATTTTTGCACCTGATCAGTATATCTGTACCATAAAGAAGCCTGCTTGCATGATATATTTCATAAAGGAAGGGAGACGAATATTCAAGGTCATCCATGCCAATGAGCAATATCTCAAGTGGCCTTTTTATTTTTCCAAGAAGGGAATATCTTATTCTGGCTATTTTATCTAAATCATTTTCCGGATATTCTCTTACTATTACAGCAATGTCATAATCACTTTTTTCGTTCTCTTTTCCTTTTGCGATGCTGCCAAATAGATATATCGCTTCGACGCTGCTTATTTCTTTTAGTGTTGCATTGACTATTTTTTCAAGGTCTGTTTTTTCTTAATTCGTTAACATCTTTAGTAGCCTCAATCTTCATGTAAATGATTCTCAATTTCTTTTACGACAAATGATTGATTAATTTTTTCCTGCTCTAAGCGATTTTTCTTCTTTAGATTTAATAAATGTTTGAAAAGCTGATTTTCTTCTAATGTTAAATTTGTAAGTTGTTTAATATTTGTTTCAGTTCCAGTTACAGTGAAATCTTTAAATTCATTAAAGGTCTCAAAATCCATCAATAAAGATTGAGTTTGCGGAAAATAGAAACGTAGTTGAGACAGAATCTGAAAACCATGGGCATCTATGTCGCCCCAATAAATTATTTGTTTATCATTTAACCACAGGGCATCTTTCAATAATTCAAGCCTAAAACCACTGCCAAAAATTGCTATTGAATTTTTCATATCAGGTAAAGTAAGAAAATTGAAAATATTAGAAAAATTAGTTTTATTTTCAAGAATAAAAACTCTTTTGCACGTGATATTGAGAATATTAAATTCAGTTTGACAGGCTGTCCCAAAACAATTTGACATTGTACAAATGCAATATTAATTGTCCGTATTAGGAAGTTTTATTGAATTTATTGATTGTTCTTTATCACAATT
>JBAQLI010000108.1:0-15425 GCA_049301735.1 Candidatus Methanoperedens sp. | reverse complement strand
AGATAACACATTAAATAATGTAATATATTAATTCTATAAACATTTTATGAAATTTAAAAATCAAGACGCTGCGAGGCATAATTAATTAGAGAAAACTCTAAATGTAAAGGTACGGAATGTGGGTTATTTAAGCGGAAATCGGCCATTATGAGCCCAAAACCAGACGAAAATCGAACATCAAAGCTACAGCCAAAAATGATTTTGATGACTTGCCATCTATGGTTAGTTTGTAGAAATTACCACATCTTCTCTTTCTGATTTTGATGCCTTTTTCGGTTTCTTTGAAAGAGTGGAAGCTCCACCTATGAGTATTAATACCAAAGCCGAAACTGGAAGAGCAAAGAGAAGCCCGATAAGTAAGGCGAAGATTATCGTTGTAATCGGAACGAACAGTGCAAGAACGACCAATGCAAGAATAATGCCAATAAAACCAATCAATATTCCAGCTTTCATTTTTTCATATGTCATATTTATATCTCCTTTTGATTTTTTTTTATTATTAGTTTCTATATTTACGAACAAGCATAGATATAGTTTACGCTCGATGTAAAGGCTGGTATTTTACCAAGCTGGTAACTATTAAAAATTCTATCCACATACGAAGATCAAACAACAAAATCGCAGCCAAGAATGATTGAGATTTCTCCTTCTACGCATATATGATGAAAAAGCGTCCAATATTTCTTTTTCAATCTCATTTTCCCATCCAGCTTCAACCCAAATTATAAATAGCAACAGGATCTAACAAATTATGAGATACAGTGATGTATCTTGAAGACAAAATTGTTAAACCAAAATGAGTGAGGAGAGAAATTTATGGCAAAATATGTAGTGGAATCACCGCACACTCCCGAAGAGTGTTCGCAGGCGCTGGATGAAACGCTTGAAAAAGGGGAAGAAACGCTTAAAATGTTTGCTTTCGGCTGTAAATCCGGCGAGCATACAGGATGGGCTTATGTGGATGCAGACAGTGAAAAAGAAGCACTCGAAATAGTGCCGGAATTCTTAAGAGATAAAGCCTGTGCCCATGAAGTTAGCATTTTTACTCCGGAAGAAATAAGAGCGGCGCACGAATAGACAGAATTACTTCCCCCTTTTTTTATTTTATAAAGAACTTCCTCAAAAGAAAAGTCGATATTGACGAATTTTCCACCCTCGAAAAACGTGTCGCTACCCTTGATTCTAAAGTTAGCCAGATAAAAATTTTTGGCCTACTTCTTTACCCATTTTCCGGATTCATCCTTTTTGTATTCCTTTTCAACCGCGGCCCAAGCTACCTTGAAAGCAACTTCCTCGCGCGATTGTTCCAGGCCGCCTCTTCTTTTCTCCGGCTCTTTGTATTGCTCCCATGCGTTGTTGAACGCCTCCATGAATATATGTTGCGCATGCTCCGGCAGGTTCCCACTCACTCGTTCAGGTAAATCTTTTAAGCTGCTGTAATATGGCATTTGCTCAACTCCCATTAGACTTTAACATAATTACTATTAATAATCAGTCTATAAAAGGATTATGGTGCACTTCGTGTTTTAACGCCATAGTTTTAACGTAAATAAATCCATCCCCGGTAAGGAAAAGCCAGGAAAAATTCCACCAGCCAGACGAAAATCAAACTGAAAATCAAGCGCCAAGATTTCTTGCTTTTGAACCAAAAACTCCATGCACTTTTTATGAGAACCAAAAAAAGTCAAGGAGGGCCAGCGGACAAAGCGAGAGGAAAAAGAGCAAAAATATTATTGCAAAACCTGCAAGAAATACTTCTCTTCTTCTCCTATGCCTCACAAAATCTATTCTCTCTTTTTTCCAAGCATGTAAAAAATTCGGTCATAGTTTTTGGTGAAATTGTTTCTAATGTGGCAGGCATTATTTTTATTTGAGAAATGGGCCTGACCGGATTTGAACCGGTGACCGCCCGGTTATGAGCCGGGCGCTCTAACCTGACTAAGCTACAGGCCCTCAAAAGTGCATTATGGTTTTGAATTAACTATTAAATACTAAAACGCCGCCAACAGGGCTCGAACCTGTGACATCCTGGTTAACAGCCAGGCACTCTACCAGCTGAGTTATGGCGGCATTATCAAGCGAACCCTTAAAGGCATACTTTGATTTAAGCCTTTTGATAATATGGGGCCTTGGAGTTATATTATTACGAATACATTTCACTATATACGTATTTCATGTTATTAATTTGTTTACGGTCAAACGAAAGCTATTTCTTCTATAAAAACCGTTGTATCATAATGATAATACGCATATTCACATCTGTAATACAGCCGGTCATATCAGACAGATAAATGTCGGAATATTGCTGATGTTTATAGGATTTATAATGCCAAAACCATGAGAACATGAGATATATATATTTTCTCTTAGCTATAACAATTGTAGTCTTATTTACTGTAGATTCGGTGCTTGCTGATGATTGTGAGGATCTCAATGAACAAAAAATTTGCTGGGGCAGCAACAGCAGTACAACACTGAGCTGGACAAACCCCAGGATTACATCAGGAGAATATCTGATAGAGGCAAGGGATTTTAATTGGCTGGGCTCAATTTCTATCAGGGTAACTAAAAATGGGGCCATACAAGAAGGAGTGTTATACGAAGGTGAATATTATTTATTCGATTTTTCCAATAATTCTACTTTTAATGGGATTAAAATAATTGCAGACCAGGTTTCAAATATTAATTCTTTTCCATCAAATATAGGAACATTTCCATCAGATCCACAGACAAAAATTTCATTCAAGCCGTCTATACCAAAAGAAAAGGAAAAACCCGTTCTTGAAATATCGATCATCACAGAAAATGAAACCAAAACATATCCTGAAATTACAGCTAATATAACCATTCAAAATTCAGGGGATTCAGACCCTGTAAAAAATAGCCTGAAGCGAAGATATCCAATTATACCTGGAGGGAGCAGTGAATCCATAAATCTGGGATTTAAAATACCGGGATCTTCAAGAAAAATGTATACAATATCAGTCATAGCGAGTGGAAAAGACAGGGGAGGAAATAATCACATAAAAAGCGCAACAACCACAATTTCATTACAGAATACTTTTAATATAAAAAAGATCACTTCAAACTCGATCCTTGGGGAGAATCTATATCCTGAATACTCAAGAGTCAGGGGTATTGGAGCTGTTAAAAATATTACCTATATTACTATCAGTGTAGTTAATCTTCAGAATTATCCTGTGCATAATGTAACACTCAGAGACACGATTCCGCCGGGTTTTAATTTTAGGGATAACTTGAACAGGACTTCTGTGTCCTGGGATTTTGATATAAATGCAAATGATCATAAAGAATTTACTTATGCGATCACAGCAAAAAGACAGGGGATTTATAATATTCCAAAAGCAGAACTTACCTGGGACGAATGGGGAGAATTTTTACGTCTGGAATCAAATGGCCCAAGAACATCCGTATCAGGCCCATATATCGTTATGGAAAGGAGTTTCAATAAAAGTAATATTAACATTGGAGAGACACTTTCAGTTTCTCTTTCATTAACCAACAATGGTGATATACCAACAAATATCCTTGTTAATGATAGTGTGCCCCAAAATGCAACGTTCATCTCAGGCACATTATCTTTTTCCGGTTTCTTAAGACCCCGTGAGAATGCCCGGATCGCCTATACTGTCATAGTTAATGATGATATAATTGAATTCAAAGCACCTGAAATAACATCAAAAAACCAGGGATTTGAATGGTATGAAGCTCTTCCTTCTAAAAAAATTTCAGAATATTCTCCCTTAAGGGAATTGTCCAGAAGATAAATGAGGGATTTCCCTGGCTTGAGGGGACTATTTCGATAATTACACTGATAATTACACTATTATCCGGAATTTTCCTGCTCTTGCTGCTGAATAAGAAAAAATACTTTAGAATCCATGAAAAATGAGGTACGCAGGAACACCTGCATCTGCATTACTTCTTGAGTTTGGGTTTCTCTTCTTTTTTCCCTTGGCCCATCACCATCTTTAACAAAGCTGATGCAACCTCCAGGGAAGTATAATCTTCCCGTGTGAGTTTTTCAACCATATTACTATATTCTCCAAGGTGCCCTGCTTCAATGATCCCTGTGATTTTTTCTAATACCAGGCCTGTCTTGATCTCCTCCATATCACTGACAGAAGGAACTTTCTGGGGAATGATCCTGCTCTTTGTGAATTGTTGGATCTGCCTTATCCTGTATATTTCTCTTCCTGTCACAAAGCTGATAGCCTGCCCGGCTTTCCCTGCTCTTGCTGTTCTTCCGATCCTGTGGACATAATATTCATCATCCGCGGGTATATCATAATTGAACACGGCCTCAATATCTCCCACATCGATACCACGGGCTGCCACATCAGTCGCAACCAGGACCTCGATCTCTTTTTTCCGAAATTTTGACATGACAATGTCTCTTTGTCTTTGCTGTAGATCCCCATGCAGCCCATCAGCCATGTATCCCCGCGATTTTAAGTTGTCGACAAGTTCATCCACCATTCTTTTTGTATTACAGAACACAAGTGATAACTTCAGGTCATTAATGTCGATCAAACGGGACAAAACCTCTGGTTTTGCCTGGGATTTGACTTCATAATAAAATTGTTCAACTTTAGGAACAGTCATTTCTTTATGTTCTAATTTTATCATTTGCGGCTTTGTCTGGTACTTTTTCGTCAGATCAAGAATAGCCCTTGACATGGTCGCTGAAAAAAGAATGGTCTGTCTTTCCTTCGGGATCTTCTTCATAATAAGTTCGATATCTTCCCTGAATCCCATATCCAGCATTTCATCAGCTTCATCAAGAACGATCATTTTCACGCCATCAAGTCTCAACGTGCGCCGTTCCATGTGATCCATTACGCGCCCTGGAGTGCCAATAATTACCTGTACGCCTTTTTTTAATGCTCTTATCTGGCGGTCAATGGGTTGCCCGCCGTAAACAGGCAGGATCTCAACGCCTCTTTTATATCTTGAAAGCTTTTTCAGTTCTTCTGATACCTGGATAGCCAGCTCTCTTGTGGGACATAAAATTACGGCCTGTACTGCAAGACTTTTCGGATCTATCTTTTCAAGGGTGGCAATTCCGAATGCTGCCGTTTTCCCTGTGCCGGTTTGCGCCTGTCCGATCACATCTTTTCCTTCCAGCATATGAGGAATTGATTGTATCTGGATTGGGGTGGGTTCTTCAAATCCCATATCCGTTATTGCTTTTTGTATCTCTTTTGATAAATGTAATTCTTTAAATCCTGATATTTCCATATTCATTCTCTTTTTATTTTTCTCAAATCCACGACTTCATAGTTAAGCCCTTCGGACTCAAGTCTGTTAAGCAGGCCAGGAACTTCCTCATCAACTGAAACCACAAGCGATGACAGGCCGTGATAAGCAGCTTCAACCACGGATTCTTTTGCACCGAAAAGAATGTTTGGCTTGACATTGATCTTGCGAAGGGATACGAGAGCTTCAACACCTATTGCTGCAATATATGGCTTTTCTTGCACCCGTTTCTTTAACAGATCATAATCCACGTTCCGTGAGCCGCCTTTTTCCACGCGCGGGACTTTGCAGATGGTAATATTGACAGGTGGGAAACTTATCATCCCTTTTAATTCTGTTACTCCCACATCCTCTCCGTCCATTGCATCCGAAATTGTAATCCCGGTAACGTCCCCGTCTTTTCCTGCATATAAAAGACCGTTTTCCATCATTAGAGAGACCGATTCTCCCCTGGAGAAATTTTCCCTGGCGATGGCAGTAGCCACGGATATATGGCTAACGATATCTTCCATGACAAAACGGGCATATTTCTTTAACTCTATCGCCCTTTCAAGAACCCATTCAATTCCATTCTTTGTAACACGATATCGCACGCGCCCATCAGAATATAAAAATCCTTCCAGGACCAGTTCTTTTATATATTCTGAAACTGCCTGGGGTGTTATGCCTATCCTGCTGGCGATCTCCTTTTGCATGACATCGGGCTGATGCGCTGCGATTTCAACAAGGATCTGGAATCTGGTTATTTCTTTTTTGCTCCGCAATATCATTCGGTTTCCCCGAATATCTCAATCCTTTGCCCTTTAACTGTAAGGATCGGAGAACGTCTTGCTACTGCGCGGATATACATAATACTCTTATCAATGACCCTCTGGAGGCCGTTCATTGACTGGTTTCCTGCTTTTACTTCCTTTTCTATCAGATCAAGATAGTTGCGCAATTCGCTGTCACTCTTGAACGTAACCATAATCATATCACTTAGATCTTCAACGGAGCACTCAAAATTGACCTGTACTCTTGAATAAGATGAATGAAATTCTTTTTCAGGTTTTTGTCCTGGCAGGGGCATTCTCCATTTACTTTCAACAAATCCGCTTTTCTTCAAAATACTAAGACTTTCAGTCGGGTCAAAACCAACTTCCTTTTCGATCTCATCAATGGCTTTCCAGCCTGTCTGGATGCAATCAAAAACTTTCTTGTGGGACTCAATGCCAAAGGCACGTAAAAGCGGAACAATATCTGAAGGTTCATTAATAATTCGAATTCTTTTTCCCATGGATGATCTCTCTTTATAGCAGTCTATATTTGTTTTATAAAAGGATAAATGTTTTGAAGAAACTATATACCATTAAATATATTTATTCCTACTGTCAGGAGAGTCATCACAACCCCGGCTAATAAAACACCGGCAAATATTGCAAGAAGAGCATTCCTGAACTTGAATCCAAAAACAAATGCCGCTGCACAACCTGTCCATGCGCCTGTCGCTGGTAAAGGTATGCCAACAAATATCGCAAGTCCGATCGAGCCGTATTTTTCAAAGCTTTCACTATGTTTTCTATGAGTTCTTTCAAAAAGCCAGTTAAAATACCTGTCCCAGGTTTTCCAGCGGCGCAGATAGTTCGATACAGGTTCAAGGTATAGAAGGAGCGGAATTACTGGCAGCATATTTCCAATTACTGCAAGAGAAAAGGCCGAGATAGGATCCATCCCGAACCCATACGGGGGTTTCAAAATGGCTAGCGGGATAGCAAGCCGCAATTCTGCTACAGGAAGCGCTGCTATAACTATGACTGCAAGCCATGTGGGGATCGAACTGAATATATTCAGGAGAAAAGCTTCAAGTGTCATTTTTTAGAACCACATAATATAAAATGTGCGATCAATGCTTCAAGCTGGATACGCTCGTTAGCTCCTTCCGCCATCCGAAAATCGATCTCACCAATGCGGTCTATCAGATCAACCTTCAGCTTATCAGGGATTTGCATATCAAACATGGCACGGAATATCTGTCCAATTATATCCTCGCCCGAAAGCCCCTGCTCGATCAATAAATAATCAAGCTTTGAGCGGGCTTTCATGAAATTCCCATCAAGTGCAAGTTTTATCAATTCAATGACCTCTTCGGGTTTTGCGGTAGAAGTGGTCTTATAAATAGCATCAAGATCAACTGTCTTATCAAGCATTGCAGCCGCCTGCAAAGCATTAATGGCGCGCCTCATGTCCCCGGCTGCCACATATTGTATGGCTTCTAGGCCGTCATCGGTCAGGTTTACTCCCTCAATTTTAGCGATCTGCTTCACCCTTTCCTCAACCGCTGCGCTTGATATGGGTTTGAACCTGTAGACTGCGCACCTGGACTGGATAGGTTCGATTATTTTTGAAGAATAGTTGCAGGATAGGATAAACCGGCAGGAACTTGTGTATTTTTCCATTGTCCTCCTGAGCGCGGATTGTGCATCAGAAGTCAGCGCATCGGCCTCATCAAGGAATATTATCTTGAATTCCGCCTCACCTAGCGGCGCAGTCCTTGCAAAGTTCTTGATCTTTGTCCTCACAACATCAATGCCGCGCTCATCACTGGCATTCAGCTCAGTGAAATTATTCAGCCAGCTTTCTCCGAAAAGTTCCCGCGCTACGCATATTGCCGAGGCTGTTTTCCCGACACCGGGAGGCCCCGAGAAAAGAAGGTGCGGGAGATTCCTTGACTGGACATAGGATTTAAGGCGCTTTATTACTTCGACCTGCCCCACAACATCCTCAAGTTTTTTGGGGCGATATTTCTCAATCCAGATTTCCTCTTTTATCATTCCAACCTTATTAAGAAGAAGGTATTATTTAAGTTTCCCCTATGGGTTTACAGCTTTTCTCAGATACAATTTCAATTCGTGTTGGTTTAGTGGAGAACAATTAAATATATCCTTTGCGAATGTTTATATGATATTATTTGGTGGAATTATGAACAAAGATATGCTCGTAACAATAGGATTAATAATTGGTACATTAGGTTTTATTATCAGTGTTGCCGGTAGTTTTAATGTCCGAGACGCAGTCAGCAATGCCATTGTTATTCAGAATATTATACTTTATTCTCTATGTTTAATCATCGCTGGCACCAGAAGGGAAACATAACTATACAGCATTCCTTCATATTCTTAATCCTTCTTTGTGTTTGAAATGGTACCAACATGAATTGAAACGGTCACTTTTTTCAAGCACTATTAAATAAGAAGATTACAGATTACACTTATAGTATCCCAGAGAGAGGTTTGTTCATGAAACTGTATGAATACGCAGCAAAGGAGATTTTTTCTAAATATGATATCCCTATCCCCGGAAGCAGCCTTGTTTCTGATGCAGATGGCGCCGAAGAGGCTGCGCAGAAAATGGGAGAGGTGGTCATTAAAGCCCAGGTCTTAACAGGTGGGCGGGGAAAAGCAGGAGGAATCACAAGAGCTTCAAGTCCGGAGGATGCAAAGAGCGAAGCAAAGCGGATACTTGGGATGTCGATAAAAGGATTTCCTGTGAAAAAAGTGCTTATTGAAGAATACAGGGAACCCATAAAAGAGATGTATCTCGGGATCACCATCGATAGGAAGAAAAAATGCCCTGTCATAATGGCAAGTCCGCAGGGTGGCATTGATATCGAAGAAATAGCAAAAAATTCCCCGGAAAAGATCACAATGGTGCATATTCATCCGCTTACCGGTATCCATGAATACCAGGCAAGGATGCTTGCAAATTCACTGGACAGGAACAAAGCCAGGGAACTTATTGATATCATTAAGAAACTGTATCGTGTTTTTATCGACAATGATTGCCAGCTTGTTGAGATAAATCCACTTGCCCGGACTAAAGATGGGATCATTGCGCTTGATGGAAAAATGGTTATAGATGATAATGCCTTATTCAGGCAGGATTTTTTGGAAGAGGAAACTGGCTCTCTTGAGGACGTGGCAAGAAAGAACGGTATGAGCTATGTAGGACTTGATGGCGAAATTGGGTGCATAGTAAACGGTGCGGGTCTTGCAATGGCAACACTGGATATGATAAAACACTCTGGGGGAACACCTGCGAATTTCATGGACGTTCGTGCAGGAGCTAATGCACAGCAGGTAAAAACTGCACTTGAGATAGTATCATCCAACAAGAATGTGAAGGCAATAATCATTAATATTTTCGGAGGTCTCACAAAATGCGATGAAGTCGCAAAGGGTATTATTGAAATTTTCCCCGAAATAAAAATACCGCTTGTTGTAAGGCTTTCAGGAACAAATGAGTTAGAGGGAAGGGCAATGCTTGGAAAATACGGGATACATATGGCATCATCGACCGAAGAAGCGGCTAAAGGAGTTGTTGAGCTTGGGCATTCTAATTGATAAAAATACGCGTGTGCTGGTACAGGGAATTACCGGACATGAGGGATCATTACAGACAAGACAGATGATTGATTTTGGAACTAATATCGTTGGAGGGGTCACCCCGGGAAAAGGAGGGAGCCTGGTTCATGAAAGGCCTGTTTTTGATTCAGTAAATGAAGCCCTCAAAGAAACAGATGCAAACGCATCCGTTATTTTTGTTCCGCCGCAATTTGCAGCTGATTCGATATTTGAAGCTATAGATAACGGTATCGAATTAATAATTTGTATCACGGAAGGGATCCCAGTGCATGATATGATGCGTGTGTGGCCTTATCTTAAAACGTCATCTACAAGGCTTTTGGGGCCTAATTGTCCGGGCATAACAACCCCTGGTGCTTCAAAGATCGGGATAATGCCAAATCAGATACATAAACCCGGTAGTATCGGAGTTGTTTCACGAAGTGGAACCCTGACTTATGAGATAGTTGATATGCTTTCTAAAAATGACATCGGGCAGTCAACGTCTGTTGGTATCGGCGGAGACCCCGTGAACGGGACTTCATTTGTGGACATACTGGAATTGTTTGAAGATGATCCCGAAACCCATGCTGTTGTAATGGTAGGTGAAATCGGGGGAACTGCAGAAGAGGAATCCATTGACTTCATAAAGCAGATGAGTAAACCTGTCATCAGTTATATAGTGGGTGTTTTTGCGCCTCCGGGAAAAACCATGGGCCATGCAGGCGCTATTATATCAATGGGCGTCGGGACAGCACTTGAAAAAATCCAGGCATTTGAAAAAGCAGGGATCACTGTAGCAAAAAGCCCTTCTGATATTGTGCAGCTGGTAAAGAATAGCTTATAGTTCAGCAAGGTTTTTATCTTATAAGGCTGTTATTGAGACGCCCACGGGATAGTAGGGTAGCCTGGTCCATCCTTGAGCGTTTGGGACGCTTAGACCGCGGTTCAAATCCGCGCTATCCCATCTTTTATATTATATAATTTTAGGATTATATATTTAATGGTGTGACACTTTTCTCACACCTCTTATTAATATATTGTGCGTTCAAACACTAATTTGAATCAAAATTATCCAATCTCAAATTCATGAACGACAAACACCCTATACACACAACCATAAGCACCGAAGCATTGAGGATACTTGAACGTTACGAGAAAGAACTTGGTGCGAAGAACACAGTGCTTGAGCGCGCACTTCTCGGGATGGATAAACTGCGTTTCAAGGAAAAAGTAGACGCTCAGAGTATCAGCAGGTTGATAAAAAGGGTAAATGTAGGGATACCTGGTGTTGATAACCTGATAGAAGGCGGAATACCGGAGGGCTTTGTAGTCGTAGTGACAGGTCCTCCTGGCACGGGAAAAACCACTTTTTCATTGCAGTATCTAATGGAAGGTTTAAAAAGGGACGAACGATGTATTTTCTTTTCGTTTGAAGAGAAGGTGGAACATCTTATAAAGCAGTCCATCAGGTTCGGATGGGACATAGGTGAGTATATCGACAAGGGGTATCTGGAAATTTTCGGGTTTACAATGCTTTCAACTGAAGAGATCATTGAAATAATCAATGTTTTCAAGCCGAAACGAATTGTTTTTGATTCACTCAACACTTTTTTCGATATACATGAATTCCGACGGTCATCACAGTGGAGAAGTATATTAAAAGAAATAAGGGATAAGAAAATAACATGTCTTGCGATCACTGAAAAAAGACATGGCCTTGAAGTAAAGGAATATGACGAATTTGATTTTATGGGCGATGGCATTATATTTTTCGACAAAAACCAGAGGTATGATCTTGATCCATATCCTACATATTATCTCCAGATCCAGAAATTGCGAATTACCAAAATAAATGAAATGCCGCACCCTTTTATATTTGCCGGGCATGGGCTGGAACTTATAGGCAATAAGGGACTCGCTAAAATATTTGGAGGAACCCTACCGACAGCACAAAAAACTTCAAACCCTTCTATTAAGCCTGATGATATTAATATTAAATCTACCTATACATCCTTACTTTATTTCATTTTATTTTCGCTTCTATTTTCTCAGCAAGCCTGGTAAGATGCCCTGGATTATCGGGAATATCTTTTTTGTATTTGGCGCTGATCGCGGCAAAAATATTATTTTTTAAAAACAGGAGATTATATGTGATCCCCTCTGAATCCTTTTTCACTAGCATAAAAGACGATTCACCGATGGTTTTTGTTATTACCGGCTTCCCATATCCATGCCGTTTCAAATATCTGGCATCGGCTTCATAAGCCTCTTTTGCTCCTTCATTATCCTTGTATGTTGTAATCACCTGTATGATCGTGTCCTTTTTATCCTTTAATAAACAGCTAAAACATCCTTCCGAGAAACCCCATTTCTTAAGGTCATGCGTTGTTGCATAATTAAAGCATAGTTCAGGCTCTGTTGAAAGCGTGCATACATTTTCATATACTATTTCTGTTTTTTCTCCTGCCTCGGCCTGGGTCAGGGCGATATCGATCGAACGGCCTGTCATGTTTTGCATTTAATGTGGAGGATAGATATGAAAGTATCGAAGTTTAATAGATAGAATAAAATAGATAGAATTACCTATTAAAGTTGAATATCGTTTAGTAGAGGACATATATTATGTTTAAGGCATTAATAGGCGCAGAAAAACTGAAAGATTCAATAGAATCAATATCCACACTCGTAGATGAAGCAAGATTCAGGCTTACACCCCAGGGTCTGTCAGTAAAGGCCGTGGATCCTGCCAATGTCGCCATGGTGAGTTTTGAGCTTTCAAAAGATGCTTTTGAATCTTTTGAGGCAACAGAAGGTGAACTTGGTATCGACCTCACAAAATTGATCGGGGTAATGGAAATGGCAGAAAAGAGCGATAACATCGAGCTTGAGCTTGATGAGGCCAGCCATAAGCTCATTGTAAGGATGCGCGGGCTTGCTTACACCATGTCCCTGCTTGACCCTTCATCCATTCGCAAAGAACCGAAAGTTCCTTCGCTTGACCTTCCGGCGCACATCGTTATCCGGGGAGAAGATATAAAAAGGGCTGTAAAGGCTGCCGAAAAAGTGAGCGATTACATGTCTATGGGAGTTAAAGGAGATGTTTTCTTCATGGAAGCTGAAGGAGATACGGATAAGGTACATGTGGAATTGGAAAAAAGCCAGTTGATAGACCTGCAGGGGACTGATGCGAAATCATTATTCTCTCTTGATTATCTCTCTGACATGAGTAAGATCCTGGGGAAATCAAATGAAGTCAACATCGACCTCGGGAAGGATTTCCCGCTCAAGATCAGGATCAAGATCGCTGAAGGTCACGGAGAGGTCAGTTATATGCTGGCTCCAAGGGTTGAATCAGAATAAGCATGGATGTTTTCAGGTTTGCTTATTTTCCTTTTGTCAATGCAGCCGCAAAATATGTAGAAGCACTGGATTTCAAACTTGAAGAACTCTTTTCCGAGAGGGCATTTGAACAGGTAAGAGAACGCGGAAAACACCGTGTA
This sequence comes from Candidatus Methanoperedens sp., assembly GCA_049301735.1. Lineage (GTDB taxonomy): Archaea > Halobacteriota > Methanosarcinia > Methanosarcinales > Methanoperedenaceae > Methanoperedens. Next base: position 2,263 of record JBAQLI010000108.1, on the reverse strand, counting down.
CTTGAGGCTATCGGGGATGGTATCACCAGGAATGCATCTCCTGACCAGGTGAGCGCGGAAAAGGAACTTCTCTCCTATCCTGTTGCAAGAATTCTTGTATCGTGCATCAATGACGGATATCTTATCAAGCGTTATGCACTTTCTGAGGCAAAATCAGCTTTTGAGAAGGTAAAAGAACTACGGGAAGATGAGCTCAAGGAATTTGCGCTTGATTTTAATATAAACGCTGTTTTTGATGAGAAAGGAGCAGTCATTCATTTTACGGATTACATACGCTATGCGAATGTGATCCATGAACCCAAATGGAAGCTCGTTAACAGGAATATTGATCATGGCAGGGTGTCCCTTTCACGGGAAGATTTCTCACGTATATTGGAAGAAGCCATCAGGAAACGGATTGAATATGGTCTTCCGCTTGCTGTTCCTCCTGAGATATGCACATCCCTGGCGCAATATCTTGAGGATATCAGGAATGCGCTGACAACACGAAAATCCGAGTTCAATATCGAGGAATTCAAGGAAATAATGCCTGATTGTTTCCCTCCATGTGTTCTCCATGCCCTCTCAAATGTCAAAGCCGGGGTGAATCTTGCACATTCGATGCGGTTTGCCCTTGTTTCCTTCCTGCTAAATATCGGGATGAACACAGATGGGATAATTGAACTCTTTAAGGTCTCACCGGATTTTGATGAAGAGCGTACGCGATACCAGGTCAATCATATCCACGGCGCAACAGGTACAACATATACATCCCCTTCATGCGCCACCATGATAACATACGGGAATTGCTATGGAAAAGAGGCACTTTGTGACAGGATCTCGCATCCTCTGTCGTATTACCGGAAGAAAGCGTGGATATTGAAGAAAGGAAATTGATATAAATTATACTTTATATACTATGAGAAAAATTAATAAGTGTATAATATGGATGGATCGATAAACCAATTTCCTGAACAGGCAGCAAGAGATAATATTGATAAACAACTCCGTGCTGCCGGGTGGGCAGTACAGGATAAGGATAAAATTAACTGGAATGAAAGTTTGGGTATTGCGATCCGCGGATATCAGACTGATATCGGTCCGACTGATCACGTATTATTTGTTGAAAGAAAACCTGTTGGAATAATCGAGGCAAAAAAAGAAGAAGAGGGATGCAAACTTATATCTCATGAAACCCAGGCGGAAAATTATGCAACAAGTAAACTCAAATACCTTGAAAACGACCCGCTTCCATTTGTTTATGAAAGCACAGGGATTTTAACCCGGTTTACTGATTACAGGGATCCAAAACCCCGTTCAAGACCGGTATTTACTTTTCACAGGCCTGAAACTTTCAAAGCATGGCGAAAGGTTGGCAAATCATTAAGAGCAAGACTGCTGGATATCCCCGAACTTCCTGAATACAAGTTAAGAGACTGCCAGATAAAAGCAATAAATAACCTTGATAAATCTTTCAAGGAAAACAAGCCACGAGCTTTGATCCAGATGGCTACAGGCGCTGGTAAAACCTACACTGCGATCACTTCTATTTACCGTTTGCTGAAATTTGCCAATGCAAAGCGGATATTATTCCTGGTTGACACCAAAAATCTTGGAGAGCAGGCAGAACAGGAATTTATGGCATATCAGCCATCTGACGATAACCGTAAATTTACTGAATTATATAATGTTCAAAGGTTGCAGTCAAACTATATTTCACCGGACAGCCAGGTATGCATTTGTACTATCCAGAGGCTTTATTCTATTTTAAAAGGTGAAGAACTGGATGAAGAAGCAGAGGAGAAAAATGAGCTTAATTGGGAACCAAAAGAACCAATACCAGTTGTCTATGACGAAAAAATACCGATAGAACACTTTGATTTTATTGTAATTGATGAATGTCACCGTTCCATATACAACCTGTGGAAACAGGTGCTGGATTATTTTGATGCCTTTCTTATCGGATTAACTGCGACACCTGATAAAAGAACATTTGGTTTTTTCAATGAAAATGTTGTGAGTGAATATTCCCATGAGGAAGCTGTTGCAGATGGTGTAAATGTTACTTATGACGTTTATATCCCACATTCCGCACATCAACTTTGATTAATTAGGATTTTTCCCCATGCTGATTTTTAATATGTGCTGGTTATTATTTTTTTCCATTTATCGCTAAAATCAAGCCATTTTAGCGATTACATATAAAAGATTAATATCAGATTATATAAAAAACCGCTATGCTGAAAAATATTTAAATTATCCATGTCATGTGCGGAATGTGGGT
>JBAQLI010000107.1:0-18020 GCA_049301735.1 Candidatus Methanoperedens sp. | reverse complement strand
TAAATTTCATAAAATGTTTATAGAATTAATATATTACATTATTTAATGTGTTATCTTTTATAAAATCAATGTTTCAAAATATTTCAAAGCTTAATCGATCCCCATTTTAAATTACATTATTTAAATGCAATTTAAGCAGTTATTATTTAAAAATAAGTTATATAATATTTATTTACTGAAATTAATAAAAACGCTATCGAGAAAAATATTATTTGAGACGCACGAAAGGTACAGAATACGGGTTTCAATATAAATCAACATCTTCCCGCGATATTTCAATCTCATTTATACCAATCGTAAACTATAAATACCATCGTTCGTATATATACGAATGCAGTGGACAGGAAAAAAAACCTTTTTAAGATACCACCACTCCCCAACCTGTCCACTGACTCCTATACTAAATTCCCGATTCGAAATTTCAATATTATCCCAATTATATCCTGGCTTAGATCAATCACTTACACAATATGTTACCATCTTCCTGTCCAGTCTCTTATCCGCAGGATCATCTTCCACATCAAAATGTGGTATTCCATATTCTTCATTCATTTTCAAAACAATTGTCTCAAAGTCAGAACCAGCCATCAATTCCCTGATCAACACCACCACATGTCCAATTATCATGTAATCGCAAAACCATTTATGTAATATAAGGTCAACGCCACCACCCCCGACATAGTTCTTGAATACATCCTTATAATACATTTCACTCTTGCAGCAATCAAGATAGTACAACTGGTATGGTTTCCTTTCCGGAAGATCAAATCTTTCTTTCATGGCATCAGTAAAATAAATCACATCATCGCTCAGGCTCAGATGTTTACCATATCCCGCATGTGTTTTCAGGTATATGAGATCTTCTTTAGCAAGACTTTCGCGCCATGTTTCCTGCAGGTTCCCGCTGAAATTACGGCCAAGAAAAAGACGTATTCTTGCCTTAATATTCTTATTATCGTAATTGAATGTTTTTTGATACTCCACAAACCCGCGTTTGCTATCGGTCAACCTGAAGCCGATCGAGATCAGTCTTCGTCTGGCTTCAAGAAAGACCTTGAAGTCAAAATTTGCACCAAGGGGGTCAGGTCCGATAAGAAGGGTTGCGTTGAATTTGCCTTCGCCAAAGAGCATGTCATATCGTGGGGCGATCCTTTTTGTCATGGATGATGTCATTATGAAAAAAGACTGATATTTAGCTTGTGTTCATAAAACCTATATGGATGTTCATTGAAATTCTATATTATGGAAAAATGTGAAATTTTCCGGTATTAAAGAACATACATATTTGGAGGTATATTATGATTTTTTTTAATAATTTTCAAGAAAAAATTCGAAATATCCTTAAAAAAATCGGAAAGGGAAACGCAAGTGAGTCCAATATGGCATCTCTTTGTGAATTACTTGATGATCACCAAAATTTAATACCAGAAGCCATAGGGGCACTCAACGACATATTGACAAAAGGCAACATAAAAGCGTTCAATTCGGCAATTTCAGCCTATAACAGAATGGCGCAAAATCATATCGGAGTAACACATTATCAGGTAGATGTTATCGTAAGCTGCATGAGGGATAGGAAAAATGATCTGCATGAAAACAGTATGTTGAACATCCTTGAAATTCTTTCAAAAATAGCCCCGAAATATCCGGAGCGGATGAAAATTGCAGTCCTTGAACTACTTATCGCCCTTGAAAGCACTAATACAAAAAGCAGAGAATTATCTTATTTCATACTTAGCATCCTTGCAGCTACCCATCATGAGTTTTTCAAAGACCGGTCAAAAGAGATCATCCGAGTCATGAATGGTCTTAACGTGGATGAGAGAATATATGCTATCAGGTTAACAAAGCAACTTGCGGAAAAGGATCGGGCAATCGTAGCTGATACATATGATCTATTAGAAGACTTGCGCCTTAACCATCCGGATAGTAATTTACGTTCAGAGGCCGGATTTGCAATGGATAAATTTAAAGAAGCGGCCAAACAGAAACCTTCGCAAGCAGGTACTGATAGACCACCAATAAAGAAAAAACAAAATCCAAGGCATCTTATTAAAAAAAGAGCAGAAATGTCCGATAATCTTTTTTCCGGAATATCTGAACTTATGGCGCCAGATAAAAAGGATATAAAAGCTATTCTGGAAGGAATGAATCTCAAGCACTTGATTGTTTGTAAATAAAAAAATTGAAGATTTTAAATCATGATGAACATCAACATACACCGATCTCACCCATTACATTCCTGACCCCGAGCGCCACACCCTCCACCTCTATCCCGCCCTTTCCTTTGGCGCCATCACCTACAATATACAGATTCCTGACAGGAGTCTTATTCCCGTTATCGCTTCCTGATGATGCCCTGTTGACAGGCCATCCGTCGGAGTATGATTGGATCAAAAGCACTTCATATTTCTTACCAGGGAAAAGCTGCTTCAGGTCAAGGAGGCCAAGATCGATCTCAACCTTCCGGTCATCTGAAATGATTGCCTGGTGCGACATCACCAGATGTTTTCCAGGTGGTGCAAGGGAGGGATCAGCATTTGTAACTTCATTGATGCCATTTATCCTCTTAGCAAATGGTGTAAAAAACACACCGCTATGACCGATTAATGGTTCATCCGAGGAAAGACATATTTTGATTCCTTTTGAAGGTTTGACATTTGATATTTTATCTAAATATTCCTTATCCTTGCACTCATACAATTTGCTTGTTCCAAAATGTCCTATGTCACTGATCACAATGTCTGCGTCAATTGTTTTTCCATTAACGATGACTCCTTTTGCCAATTCATTTTCGATACTAATCCCTTCAACACAAGATTGTGAATAAATCCTTCCGCCATTTGATCTTATTATCTGTGAAAGCGCATCTGTTACTGCGCCGCATCCACCAATCGGGACCCCTGAGCCTTTGTAGAGATACATATTATCGATTATTTCAAGCATCTCCCGTGCCGGAACGTCTTTTGCTGTAAGGCTTAACGCCCAGCCACAAAAAGAATCCGCAAGCTTAAAAAGGAATTCATCATCAAAATATTTCAATTCCCAATCCCTGAATGAGACATCGCTTTTTGGTTTGAATTTCAGGGAATACGCAAGGACAGTCCCGAGTTTCACCTGTTTTGTAAGTGTAAGTTCATTTCGAAAATCATGAAAAGAGATTATTTCATTATTTTCTTTCAGGATCACTGCCATCGGCTGGGAGTCGATGATAGTTACATCCGCACCCACTTCTTTTAAGATATGTGCCAGAGGCCCGCGTGAGCCGTGAGGTATCATGTGAAGCGCGCCAGTGCTTAGCTTGAAACCTTTATACAAAAGATTGGTGAACCTGCCCCCAATAAAAGGAAGGCGCTCAAAAATCTCAACATCGTATCCGGCTTTTGTGAGTTTTGCTCCAGCCAGCAACCCGCCAAGACCCGCGCCAATAATTACTGCCTTCATTGCGCCTCCGAAATTGCACATACGGGGCAATACTCAACGCATTTTCCGCATTCTTTGCAGTTTTCATTCATAGCAGCGCGGCCAAACACAGTAATTGCATCGAATGGACAATATGCAGCGCACTGGCCACATCCTACGCAATCATCGCTTACCTTCATCCAACCCCGGCCGCTCCTATTTTTTCTGCAAGTTTTGCAAGCACTTCTTTTCTCATCCCTTCCACGAATTTAATGCTTCCTACCACAAGATGCCCTCCACCGCTCACACCTGCGCCTTTTATCTCGCTGTGCAGTTCTTTCACCATCTGGGGGATGTTCATCTTGACGCCTTTTGAACGCAGCACTGCAAAATCAGGCCCGTATCCTATAGTGACAAGCGGATGCCCTGCATGCTGGTTACATAATCTGTCATGTATCTCCCCGCTTGTTTTTCCAGGTGGCGGGAATGTGAATTTATGCGCAAAATTTTCAACATCGATCACGTTCATTATTGTCCCGTTAGGCAATGTCTGCGTTTTAACATTAGGCATTGAGGCCTCAAGCTGTTCGGTAATTGCAGCATTTGCCTGCTCGTTCAATAAATTCACGATCTTTTGATATCTCAAATTTGAATTAAGATTAAGAATATCATTCATTAAACCCCTTCCATCGTTGAATCTCTGCCAGAATGCCTCATAATCGATTGCAAGAGCCATTTTCTTCAGGTCTTCGATCTTATATTTATCTGCCACAAGGGCTTTATATGCATCAGCTTCAGGTGCAGATGACCTGTCGCCCATGGCTGAAACCGCCGGAAGGTGCTTTATTTCTTCTGTCACATCAGGGTTTATCATTCGTGCAATTTCGGTACCGATCATTCCTGTTGTTAGTCCATAATCCCCGCCTGCATAAGCAGGGTTCACATGTTCAAGCACCATGCTGTCGATAGTACCATCAGGATGATGGTGGTCAATGACCATGATATCAATTCCATAAATAACAGCCTGTTTCATCGCAGGCATATCTTCCTCTGTCGCCCCGTTGTCCATCAATACCACAAGCGGCATCTTCTGGGAGAAACGCTCCTGGTCTTCAAGTGCAAAAGTAATGTCTTTTGTCACATCCTCTATCTCGTAAAAAGGCGCTTTGGAAGGAGAGCGCCTGAAAAAGTGCCGGTCAGCATCAGATCCTCCGATTTCCTTGATAAGAGGCAAAATGGCACGTTCAATTGCGATCGCAGATGTGATCCCATCTGCATCAGCATGATGCCTTATGATTATTGGCCTGGATTTATATACAGCTTTCATTATGATTTTAGCGGCATTTTTCATCCTGGGTTTTAATTTCTCAAGTATGTCACTTTTTATAAGGAACTGGATCTCATGGGGTTGGGCGCGTTTGTCTATAGCTGCTTCGATCTGCTCTTTTATTCCTGCGGCATCCTTCCCCTCGAGCTGTCTTATGGAACGGATCTCAACCTGCAATGCGCCATTTCTCATGGAAGGCTCTCCAATGACTTTAACGATCATCTCGGCCTTTATCTCAGGATATGCCCGCTCTCCTGCTTTTTCAAATGCCGCACACTGGACCGTCCCATCCTCATCTGAAATGGAAAATATCGTAGGACCTCCGGTTTGCTTTATCTGGATGACCTCACCTGAGAGATGAATGAGTTTCCCGATGTACTTTGTGAGCTCTATGGTCTTTCTTCTGGGAAGCTGTTTTTCAACATAAATTACCTGGTAGTCTTTCGGACTCCTGAGCAGCAATTCGATATTGCCATTCTGGGCAATGTTTTTTACTTCAACGAATACCTTGTCCCCAAGTTCGGGAGTATAACTTAAATTGCTTGAATGAATAAGTCCCCGTAGCTGCGGGTTCAGGTCAATGAATACGCCAAAATTAGCATGACCCTGCACTTTTCCCTCATAGATCTTCCCGATCTCAAGTTCGCGTGTGTCGCATTCGGAACTGAGGATATGGACATATTGTTTTTTGGCGCAGTTTTCACACAATTCTCCCCTGCCTGTAATTTCTATCCCGCATACCTTGCATGTGATGAATTTTCCTCTACCTCCGCATGCTTTGCAGGGTTCTGTCACTGAGAATTTGCCCGTGCCGAAGCATTTTATGCACTTTATCCCGCCACCCATGAGGGCACCAAGGTCTTTTTCAGAAAGTCGGTCAAGGCTTATGGATTTTGGCTTACCCGTGCCTTTGCAGTCAGGACATTCCCTTTCACTGAGGATTATAGTCCCTGTGCCTTTACAGTCTTTACATTCAGTAGTCATAGATTTGAGTGATAGATGTGTTCAGGGGTAAAATAGGTTACGCGGGAATTATGTTTGAAAAAAAGAAAAAGATATTTAAATACATACTATTCTATCAACGCTGAATGTGAGGAAATAAAAACCATGAATACTGACCAGCCACCTTCTCATCAGGAATGGAAAGCCCTGTATGATGCAGCTATTGAATTTAAAAAAGCTGCTCCTTGGGACTGGATGCACGATATTGATATTTTCGGAATACAGGATCCGGTAAGCGGTGAAATAGGATACTGCTGCATCATGGGCGCTGCAGGAGAACATTATGCCCTCGGAGTTTATTTAGGCGCAGAGGGACTGGCAGGAATAATGAGGATCATCTCAGGTGATATTTCTCCTTACAATGGTGAAGCGCTCTTTATTCAGAAATGCCTGATGGCATCCTTTGAGGATAGGAAATATTTACAAAAAGAAGACCTTCAACAGATAAAAGCCCTCGGTTTGGGGTTCAGGGGAAACAACGCATGGCCTATGTTCAGGAATTATACGCCGGGTCTTGTTCCATGGTTTGTGACAGGAAAAGAGGCAGTGTTCCTTACACTTGCTCTGCAGCAGGCAGTTGAAGTTTCCCGGCGCTTTCAGAAAGATCCCGATATGCTCAATCATTCATCAAGCGAACAATATTTTGTTCGTGTTCCCGTGAAGCAGGGTGAGAGTATTTTATGGAAGGACGAGTGGATAGAACCCTTGTTTCCTGAAAGTAATGACTTTCCGGTAATGGCTTTAGATGAAAAACTTTTGAAAAGGTTGGAAAAAGTAAAATTCCAGCAAAAAGGGATATGGGAAGTTGACTTTTTTTACGTGCCTGCACCCATAAAAGAAAAAGAGGAAAGGCCGTATTATCCTTACATGAGTATTATGGTTGAACACAATTCTGCATTTATTTTTTACTTCCAGATTGAAAAGCGAGATGAATTTACCTCAAAATTCCCTGAGGAGTTCGTCAGTTTTCTTGAAAGTGCAAAGATCAAACCTAAAGAATTTCTGGTTAAACGCGATGAAGTCTATGGATCACTGGAACCTTTTGCTGCAATACTGGGTAGTAAAATTAAAATGGTCGAGAACCTTCCCATGCTTGACGATGCCCGGAGAAGCATGAGAGAGTTCATCCGGTGAAACTGCAAACACAACATATTTAATGTTTAAATGCCATCTTTAAATGTTGATACTAAATGCCTGATATAAAATATATCCAGACCGAACTGGACATGCATATTTATTCCGAACTTAAAAAAACGGCAGAAAAGGAGAGTATTACTATCAAAGAAGCGATAAGGGAAGCTGTGTTAGAATGGATAAGGGAAAAATCCGGCTTTGATAAAGAAGATCCTTTTTTCAAGATGCATACTTTCAGATCATCCAAAGATTTATCAGAAAAGCATGATGAAATTTACGAGGATTAAATATGATTTTTGTGGATACTTCAGCTTTTCTTGCACTTGCAAATGAAAAAGACAATAATCATGTTGCTGCAAAACAGTTTCTTGAAGAGATAAAGAATGGAAAAATCCGTGTCAAGAAAATAATTACATCTGATTATATAATAGACGAGACCATAACGAGAATAAGCTACTCGGTTGGACACAAAGAGGCAGTTGAATGGGGAAAGGATATTCTTGCATCAAAAGTCATTGAGAAGATAGAGATCCAAAAAGAAATATTCGGACTTGCATGGGAACTATTTCAAACATATGAAGATAAGAAACTGAGTTTTACTGATTGCACAAGTTTTGCGCTAATGAAGAAAAAAGGAATAGAAAAAGTTTTTTCCTTTGATGAAGATTTTGCAAGACTCGGATTCGTTCTTATTTCGTGAATATTACTTTTATTGCATTACTATTTCATCTCATCGTACCCGATCTCTTCTTTTGTCAGGTAACAAGCAGGGTCATCAGCCCATACATTATTATAGATCGCTTCAGCCCTTACACGGAAATTCCCGTTGCAGATATCGAACCATTTGCAGTGGGCGCACCTGTCAGCATTTGCCTTTATAAGGGGCTTGCGGTTCTTGAGTCCTGCCATTAATTCGTTGGTGGTATCCATCCAGATCTCACTGAATTTCCGTTCTTTCACATTGCCAAATGAGTAGTGCCTCCAGAACTGGTCTGCGTGCACCGAACCGTCCCAGGAAACGCAGCCTATGCCGATACCTGTAGAATTGCCCTGGTTCATCTGCAGTAGTTCTAATACGTCTGCGGCGCGCTTTGGGTCTTCTTTCAGGAGACGGAAATAAACATACGGGCCGTCGCAGTGATTGTCAACGGTCAATACCTCGACCGGAAAGCCCCTATCATGGAGAGCCTTAGTTCTATCCATTATAATATCAAGGGTTTTCCTGCTTTCCTCATGTGAGAGTTCCTGTTCAACCATTTTTGAGCCGCGCCCTGCATAAACAAGATGATAGAAACATACTCTTGGAATATTTTCTTTTTCAAGAAGGTCAAAAATAGCCGGGATATCCTTTACATTTTGTTTATTGATCGTAAAACGCAATCCCACCTTGACGCCTTCTGCCAGGCAGTTTCGCATGCCATTTAAGGCAGCATCGAACGCTCCTTTTACGCCCCTGAACTTGTCGTTCGTTTCTTTCATGCCGTCAAGTGAAACCCCGACATACGACAGGCCGATGTCCTTCAGGACTTTAGCCATTTTTTTATCGATAAGCGTGCCATTGGTAGAGATGACAGCGCGCATCCCTTTTGACCTTGCATATAGCGCAAGTTCGGGAAGGTCTTTTCGCATTGTGGGTTCGCCGCCCGAAAAAAGGATAACCGGAGCGCCGAATTGGGCAAGGTCATCGATAAGCTCCTTACCCTGCCGGGTCGTAAGTTCGTTCTTATATTCAATGTCCTTTGACTGGGCATAGCAATGGACGCATTTAAGGTTGCAGCGCCTGCCCATGTTCCAGACAACGACCGGTTTTTTATCCTTTGAAAATTGCAATAAATGCGATGGGAGTTTACTTGAGTCGCGCCCATACCTGAGAGCGTCAGATGGTTCAACAGTCCCGCAATAAAGTTTTGAAATGCCTATCATTTTTTTCTCCAACTTACGTTCGTACAATTACGAATTTATTTTATATAAACCTATCCTGATTGCTTTATTAGGTTAAATCAATTAATAATCCTTTGTGTTCATCATATTTTATCCGGATACCTGAAGAATTTTGCGCAATTTCTTTTTCCAAGAGTATCCTGATCCCGCCCCGCATGAAAGCTATATCCCCGGAAAGCGCTTTTTTGACAGGGATTATCTCAAAATGCTTGCAGCATCCGCCGCCGCCAATGAAAATACGCATTGCAAATGCATTTTCTTTCATCAACTCTTTTCTAATGAGTTCGAGGGCAGTATCATCTATCAAAAGTTTTGTCATTTGTCTTGTTTTTTTGGTTTTTTCTGTCAATTTTTAAACTGTTTCAATATCAGGCTCTATTATGACCTGTGTCTTCATCGAATTAGCAACAAGGCATCTTTTCTCAGCATGATTGAGGATCATCCTGATCTTCTCTTCAGTTTCCTTTGCTTTGATTTTTGGTCTTATTATTATTTTTGTGAATATGGTCATATAACAGACATTGGCAGATGATACAAAAAGATCTTCAGGACTTATTATATTCTCATGCCCCCCGAATTCAGGAGGCGTTGCTACTTCTATTTCCTGTTTACTTTCAATGAACCTCAGGTCTGCTTTTTTCTCCCCTTTCCATTTCAATGTATTGTGATACAGCCATTTATCTTGTTCCATAGTGATCATCTTTTTACCTTTTAAAATAATACAGCTTTCAGGATATTAAATTGTTTGGATTGAAAACATAAAATTATATTTAAAGACGATCATTATTAGCTTATTATCATGCAGGGTAACAAGATATTAATAGGATCTCTCATTATCATTCTGGCAACATTCACGGCAGGATGCACTTCATACATCGGGAATAGCTCTTATAAAATGCATTTTTTCGTGAACGAGACATTTGAACCTATTGAAGGGAATGTCTATAATAACGATAATTTATTGGGATTTGCTACGAACGGAAGCTTAGTCACAACCATTGAGAAACTGAGGCCAGGGCTTATTTCAATAAACGGGACTTACAACAACCAGGCATTTGAATTCTTTTTCGAATTCCCGAAAGATAGTCTTAATTATAGCGGGATGGATTTTTCACTGCATAGAAACGAACTCAATAAAGCCATTTTCAATGCTTCCTCTATTGATATTCAAAAGATAGAAAGTGAGATTTTCGATAATATCAATGAGGAAAGAAAGACTTCAGGGACAAATACGCTCAAATGGGACACCAGGATCGCACAGGTTGCCAGAAATTACAGCAAAACGCTTTCGATTGAAGGATTTGCTCATAAGGACCTTGAAGGCAGGAGCGTGGGTGACAGGCTTCGGGAAAATAAAATATTTTACACTATAGTAGCAGAAGACCTGTATATGATAGAAGGTTTGAGCAATGAGGGAAATATGAGCCGGGCAATCGTTGACGGATGGATGAAAAGTCCGGGGCACAGGTCTCCGATCGTGGACAGGGACAGGTTGTTTAGCGATGGCGGGGCAGGAGTGTATTGTGAAAAGAAAAATTGTTACGCAGTAATGGTTTTCGCGAGCCTTGAGCATGATCAAAATATAAAATTGGATCATGGATACCTGACGTTCATATATTTATACGACCCTTCATATCCATTTGATTTCGATGTGCCTGTATCTATCGATATCAGCTCGACCGATTATATTGATATTTATCTGGTGCCAGGCAGGGAACAGTATGATAGCTTCCTGAAGAATAATAATATAAATTCCATTTTAGAGAGCAAACAGGTAAAAACCTTCAACCGCAAAGTCACAGCAAAAAAGGGAGAGGGAATTATTATCCAATCAACTATGGGTACGGCTCATGTTGATGTCCATTTCAGGTATTCGTAGAATATAGCACTTGAGTTCACTTTTTCTATTTGATAACTTCAAGACCATTAATATTAAGATAGAATTTTCTAATAGTTTTTTATCTAATATAATTTGGCATTTCCTACCTACCGTGTCATAGTGACTATGCCGAGTTCTTCAAGCAATGGCAGAGCTTTCATAACCGAATCAGAAAGCATCATTGATCATGCACCCACCAATCCCCTTTAATAGTATGCTCTTTCTTCCATATAGGAACTTCAACCTTCAGGCGTTCTATTGCTTCCCTCAATACCGGAAAAAGCTCTTCCCTGTGACTGGCTGCAACAGCAATATAAACAATGTCCTCACCCGCGGGGATTATTCCTGTTCTGTGATGCATCAGTATATCGACTATGCCCTCTTTTCCCTTAAGCTGCTTGCATATTTCATCCATCTTTTTCCTGGCAAGTTCGCCATGCGCTTCAAATTCCAAAAATTCTGTGCTTGTTTCATCTGTAACAGCCCTGACAATCCCGGTAAATGTCCCGATAGCGCCCGCTTTTTCAATTGATTTCGAACTTTTGAGCTTTCGAAGTAAAGAATCAAGTGTATGAAATTCGGGTTGTTTCATTATGATATTTACCAATTCATCAATATCTGCACTTTCAAAAGTGTCCAATCTTCTTACAATTTCAGTGGCCTCAACATCACCAAGTGCGATTTTAGGCAGTTTGCTGTCCTTGAAACCTTCCACTACTGCAAAATCCATTCCTGCATTTGCAAGCTCATCCAGTGCGGTTGTCAGATCATTGTTGCGCGAGAATTTCACAAGCTCATTCGGAGTAACTGCGACCACAACATCAGCGCCAGCCTGTGCATGTTTCCAGGTATCGGTATCCGGCACATTAATATCATGTTCATGGATATGTTTTATCGTCCCAACTGTCCCATGTTTTTTCAAAGCTTTGACCAGCTGTCCTACTAATGTTGTTTTTCCTGTTTTTTTATAACCTACGACCGATATTATTTTCATGGATATGATGGTGCATCTACATTGATTCCGGGGCAATTATCCCGAGAGTATCAAGTGCGTTTGCAAGAACGATACGGGAGCATTCAACAAGCGCAAGGCGCGCTGACCTGAACTCGGGTTCGGCTGAGAGAACCGGTACGAACCTGTAGAACTGGTTGAATGAATCCGCCAGTTCCCTTGCGTATATGGCAAGAAGATTTGGTTTCAATTCCCGTGACGCATTGTCAATCACGTTTTCAAATACAGATAGCTTTTTGACCAGCATTATTTCCTGTTCTTCAAGAAGGATATTGGGATCGAAATTCTCAAATGAAATTCCCACATCCCTCGCGTTCTTTATTATACTGCATGCTCTTGCATGGGCATATTGAATAAATGGCGCGCCCTGTTTTTCAAAGTCCACAGCTTCTTTCCAATCAAATACTGTAGCTTTCTCAGGGGATATCCTGATAATATCATATCGCACCGCGCCGATGCTCACAAAAGCTGCAACTTTCTTCTTGAAATCCAGATCTTTGTCCGGAAGCTTTTTATCAACGACTTCAAAAGCTGCTTTCTCAACTTCATCAATGAGTTCATCAGCTGAAATGAAAACACCACGCCGAGTGCTCATGGAACCTTCGGGCAGCGACACGAACTCAAAAATAACGATCTCAGGTTCTTTATGACCCAGTATCCGAAGCACTGCTTTTAGTTGTGATGAAATAAGTTTGTGGTCAGCTCCAAGGATATCGATCATCCTGTCGCATTGCGTTGCCTTCCATTCATGGTATGAGAGGTCGCGGGTGGTATAAAGAGAAGTCCCGTCCGAGCGCTGGACTACGAGTGACTTTTGTATTCCCATATCTTTCAGGTCAACCATGAACGCACCATCCTTCATCGCGGTACGGTCAAGTGCCTTGACTTTGTCCATGATCATGTTCACTTCTCCAGAGCGAACGAATTGTGATTCCCAGATGAATTTATCATGACGGATATTCATGCGCGTCAGGGATTCTTTTATCCCTTCCATGCATGTATCGATGGCATTTTTGAATTTTGCTTCTATATTGGGATCGCCTGTCTCGTATTTTTTCATTATGGCATCCACTTCTGGCGAATGTTCTTTTTCATCAACGAGAGTCTTATTGGCATTAATATAGACTTTGGCGATCGCATGGTCTTTCTTTTTTGTTGTATCGAACTGGAAATTCTCAAGTCCCCAGACAACTACAGCGATCTGCCGCCCCATATCGTTAATATAATACTGCGTCTCCACGTCATACCCGGCACGTTTGAGGATCCGGGCAAGGGTATCGCCAATTACGGAATTCCTGATGTGGCCGATATGCAGCGGGCCATCAGGATTGGCCGAAGTATGCTCCAGGATAACTTTCCCCTTATTGTTAAGGTTCCCGAAATTCTCCCTGTCATGGAGCACGGCAAGGATGGTTTCATTCAGGAAAGTGCGGCTTATGAAAAAGTTGATATAAGGCCCTGTCATTTGCGCTCTGGCAACATAAGAATCTGCCCGTATCGAGATATTTTTGTAAATTTTTTCACTGATTTCTTTAGGGCTTTTCTTATATTTCGGCGCCAGCTTGAATCCTACAGAAGATGCAAGATCTGCATGAGGCGATTCAGCCAGAGCAAGATCTTCAGTCTTGAATCCTGCTTTTTCTACAGCACTGGATAATATTGATGAAACTTCATCTTTGAATTTAAGGAACATAAAATCGAGGATTACACACAAGCAAAGTACATAATTTTTGCTGAAAGCATCGTTTTGATGCTTCACATTTTTCTAACTTTCTTTATGATTAATTAATTATTCTCATTAAAGACCAGAAAATATCACAATTGAACGGCATATAACAGCTGAAGAACTGCAAGAGAGAATAAAATCCCTGGAAAAAGATGTTAAAGTATTGCAGAGATTATATTTCATAAAATATCGTTATGAAGGAGTAACGGTTGAAGAAGCGGCCAGTCGAGTGGAAATATCAAAGCCAGTGGCTTATATATGGCAGGATAGATGGAATAAAGAAGGATATGAAGGTTTAAAACCGAAATTTGCAGGAGGAAAACCATCAAAACTTTCTGATGATCAAAAAGAACAACTAAAGAAAATCCTGAATAAAAGGGATGACTGGACAACAGATGAAATTAAGAAACTCATTTCAGACGAGTTCATGGTTGAATATTCTCTGAAACAAATACGAGTTATCTTGAGAAAATATGGCATGAAACTTGCGAAGCCATTTCCACATGATTACTGAAGACCAGATGATGCAGAAGAGATCTTAAAAAAAACTACCTGAAATGAGTGAGGATACAATCATAGTTTTTCTTGATGAATCATCACCTCAAACCACGGCAAATTCGTTTGGATTTTATGCATTGAATGGAAACTCTGTAATTAACTTTAAGGAGCATTCTTGACAATTTCCGTTTGCATAGGGCAAATGTAATTTTCAGAAATTTTCATTAAAAATGAGCTTTGCAAAGGGGCGGATTGAAAAACTCCTTAATAATAAGTTAGAAAAGTTTAGTTCTTAACTATAAATCCCTGCGAATAGCAAGTCAGATATTCTGGCGGTTGAAGAGGTTCTGTAATTTGAATCCGATGTTGTCTCAAATTTTTTAGACTCAACCGAATGAGAGCATATTCTTAAGTTACAATTATTTGCTCCCTTTGATTATGCATATACTTATCGAATTGATTTATTGATATTGTTTTCTACCATAAAACTTACAACGTTTTCAATCCAGCGCTTTAAATTATACGCATTTCTCGCATAATTCAACAGGTCTTTTTCCAGAGATTTCCCCCATCTTACCCCACAATGTTTTTTCTTGAATTTGGTTACCTGTTCGGATGTCGCATGTAATTCAAGGTCGCGTGTCAATACCATTAAGATATATTGTAAGGAATCTTTCTTCATGCCAAAAAGTATATAATAAATCTTACATAAACTTTTCGGTTTTATTATACAGCTTCAATTTGTGTTGTTAAATTTTAATAAGTAATTATTGACAATTGCTCAAAGAAAATTAAAGTACTGGAGACAATCCAGCACTTTTTTATTTCCTCATTAGATTTTCTCCAACCGGACATTATCTATATAGTATTTATCCCCTGCTTTCGCAAACGGTGCAAGGTAGAACATCAATCGTCCATTGTTTATTGAACCAGTGAAGCCAGTTGTGATAAATTCAGTTGAAAATTCCTGCCAGCTCGCGCTAAGATTGAAGGTTTGGTCCAGACCGTAACCAGTATACGGTGAAACGTGCTTAATTAATTTTACAT
The DNA here is from genome assembly GCA_049301735.1 of Candidatus Methanoperedens sp. Lineage (GTDB taxonomy): Archaea > Halobacteriota > Methanosarcinia > Methanosarcinales > Methanoperedenaceae > Methanoperedens. The sequence continues at coordinate 3,052 of JBAQLI010000107.1, read as the reverse complement.
TTAGATCATGTCCTGTACTCGAATAAGCTGCAAAACTTAACCGATATCGGGTTTTTGGTTCCAGGGATATCCCTTTCTGATACAATTGGATGTTCGTACCACCAGTATATAGAACAACATTTGCAGAATTATTTCCTTCATAGCTTGGGGGAGATGCAGTGAATTTCCCATTTCCGTTCGTATAGAATATCCAGGGAGTGGTCCATGATTCAAATCCGGGGTTGATGACAAGATTGCCGCTTGCCTCATATGTACCAGTTACTTGTATTGTCTGATCTTTGAGGACTTCGACAATCTGCAAAGAGGGGTTCAAATAACCAGAAACCGGACCGAATGCACGGTATGGCTGCCAACAGATACAAGCCCACTCCATGATCCTGTTCCTTTCTTAACAGAATCTACATAGATATCACCGCTTACTGGAGTCTTTGTAATAGACAGCGTTCCTGTTTCGGTTACCTTCTCTAACAGAACGTTATCAATGTAGTATGTATCTCCTGCTGTCGCAAACTGTGCAATGTAGAACATCAATCGTCCATCGTTCACCATTCCTGATAAGCCAGTTGTGATAAATTCAGTTGAAAATTCCTGCCAGCTCGCGCCAAGATTGAAGGTTTGGTCCAGACCGTAACCAGTATACGGTGAAACGTGCTTAATTAATTTTACTTTTAGATCATGTCCTGTCCTCGAATATGCTGCAAAACTTAATCGATACCGGGTTTTTGGTTCCAGCGATATCCCTTTCTGGTACAGTTGGATGTTCGTACCGCCGGTATACACAACAATATTTGCAGATTTTAATCCCTCATACCCTGGGGGACCTGCGGTAAATTTTCCGGTTCCGTCCGTATAGAATATCCATGGAGATGTTCCCGATTCAAACCCTGGATTTATGATAAGATTGCGGGTTGCTGCCTTCGTTGCAAGTGGCAGGTAATCGGTATTGTTTTCATCAAGCGTATATTGAACATCGCATAATAGCAGAAGATCTTGTCAATCTTGGTCTAAAAACTCACGCTGCAATAATGATAGTATATCTTCAAAAAGTCAAAGAAACAAACTCAATAGATATGAAAGAAAGGACTGGTTTACCCTACCCTAATATCTCCCTTGCAGGGAAAGAGTTATCGGACAATAAATGGATAAGCGTCCGGGAACAGGAGAAAAGGAGGGCAAAGGGAAGGCCATATAAGATATACAAACTCGAGACTGAAATGAGTGATATTTTCAAATATCTTAAAGACCAGAGAGCTAAGGAAGTAGAAGAATGGTTCAAGAAAACGTTGAATAATGATGGTGTGGATGAAAAGTCAACATAGTACGCAGCGCTTTATCTTCATGGTAGGAGAACTATGAAGACAATAGCCATCCTGAAAGCTTCATATTTGAAAAAAGAGGGATTAAATAAACTATTGCTTCCTATCCAGATTGTTTGTTATTCGCTTATTGATCTATAATCCCAGCCGCGGTATACATGCCAGGTAGCTTTCCCGAAGTTCCTTATTATCGATATGATCGTAGATATCCACGGCGTCTTTTCTCCTATCGCCCCTGAGTTTCTGAAGGAATTCGCGTTTCATCCCACCTTTTCTCAAATGAGTGGTGAACCAGTGCCGGAAGCAATGGGGTGAAAGGTGGTCTTCCAGATGGTCAGAATCCGGATTACTTAGACCAACCGCTTCTGCATATTTTACAATAAGATTATATATCCCGCTGCGTTTGTTCGCGGTCTCCTCTCTGATTCTTATCCATCGCTTCATGACGCGTGCGGTTTCATCATCGAAAAAGACTATACGGTTTGATCTTTTTTTCTTTGGTTTGAGCTTTATGCTCTGTTCCTTCCAATCAATATCTTCAATATCGATCTGGATAAGTTCATCTCTGCGTATTCCGGTCTTGGCAAGTATACTTGCTATTGCTTTATCTCTTGAATTCAGAATCGAGTTTATAAGCAATTTCATTTCGTCCACGGACAACAGTTTTCTGGCAGAGCTATCTGCATCAGCCTTCTTATATCTCCTTAAATATCTCTTTCTAATCGCAAGAACTGGATTTTTTTGAACAAGTCCTTTGAACTCCAGGAAAGTAAAAAGGCTGGAAAGAGATGAAAAGTAATTCTCCATCGTTTTAATAGCAAGCTCCTTATCCCGGAGATAACCCAGATAATCAGTCAATATTTCATAATCAACTTCAGGAAAAGATAATTTACTCTTCATCAGGAATCTGTCAAAATCCTGGAGACTCGATTTGTATCTCACAATACTCTCAGCTGTCATCCCTTGAAGCTCGGCATCTCTACAGAACTGAGAAATCAATTCTATATTTGTATATGCATTCATTATCCCACCCACCTCCATCCGCGAGGAGTGGGGGCTACCAGACCATATGACTGCAAATTATCAAGTTGGGCAGAGATAGACTTCACTATATCTCCATTCTTTGGGCTGATCCCTAAAGCGCTTAACATTTCTTCATTGGTTACAGATCCACGCTTTTTCAGTAGTTCTATGAGCTCCGTATTGTACTTTGTGACTCCACTGTAGCTACTGCTCATGAACTCCTCAGATCTGTAACGTTGCAGTTCATTCTCCAGTTTATCTATGACCAGTTTTTTCATGCGGACATCCTCCCGGATATCATCGTTTTCCTTCATTATCTTGTTCAGATCGTTTATAAGCTCTCCTCGTGGTTTGAAATCATCATCTTCCTTGTGCAGGGAACTTTCAACATGCTCAAAAATGAATTTTGAAAGAGAGACTTTGCTTTTCTTTGCAAGCTTTTCCCACTTCTCCTTGAATTCAAGGGAAGGGACATAAACGTAAACATATCTATCATAGTCAGGTTTGGCTTTACCCATTTTTTCATACCTCTAAACCACTATATAGCCCGTATTCCGTACCTTTCGTGCGTCTCAAATAATATTTTTCTCGATAGCGTTTTTATTAATTTCAGTAAATAAATATTATATAACTTATTTTTAAATAATAACTGCTTAAATTACATTTAAATAATGTAATTTAAAATGGGGATCGATTAAGCTTTGAAATATTTT
>JBAQLI010000106.1:0-4814 GCA_049301735.1 Candidatus Methanoperedens sp. | reverse complement strand
CCAATGTTCATCCCCCCTTTGGAATTTTGTGATTAAAATAATAATGGGGGGATGAACAATATAAATTTTACTGCAAGTATAAAAAATAGTTAAATTTATAAGGCAAACCTATGAATTGGTAACCACCACTGAAAAAAAAAATAAAGTTTCAGGACAAAAAGGATAACATATTAAACAACCATTTTCAAATGCTTAAGAGGAACACCAAGTTTTGCCCATTCTTTAATTGTGATACCGAGTTTATTTGCGGAGATAATATTTAGAATGTTCCCTGGTATCAGCATTCTTCCTGCTATCTTCTTGAATATGCCACACTTGCTTGTGTGATTGACAAAATCATTGATTAAATAAAAAAAATATCTCTTCCATTGTGTTATTGGTTTCAGGAGTGAAGCGCCCAATCGCAGCAGAGCTGCGGGGTATAACGATAAAGATAAATCTCATTTTCAATAAATTTAAATTATTTATAAAAATTATATGTATATATATATTTGATTATTTTTAGAGACGCTTCTGATAACTCTGAATTTTTTGGACTAATTTTTATGTGATATAAAATGGTTAATTCATAGCGTTTTCTGCTGTGATTAATTCATTAGCTGTTAAATAAACTTCCAAATCTTAATCGGAATTTCTTCTTTGTTTTTGAACTCATCCGCGATCCAACGTTTCTACATATGTGTTTGAAATTGACTATAATAAAGCAAGATCATAATTAAATCCATAAAAGATATGTGGTACAGCCAAGGTAATCTTTAGGGCAATCAACGTTTGCACTGTTGCCAAATATTGTTACTTTGCGGATGAGAAAAACTTCTATTCCATCAATCTCAAGATGAGTTTGTGTTTGAATTTCGACTTTTTTCATAGGATATATTATGGGCATAATAAAATATATATATATTTATGTAGGAGGATATTCTTTTGTTGAAAAAAGGCTATTGGGATTGATGTACGGTGCAAAAATTTTACTGTATTAATTTTTTTAATATATCTTCAGAGATATTGATCGAGAGCCTTGGAAAATTAGATATTTTGAGGTATTTCAACCAGACCTAAATTTTCAATATGACAGAGCATAGCGATTTACTGAGATAAATTTTAGTTGATGTTCCAATTTTGGTAATTTTCCGACAGTCTCTATCCCTTGGAAAAATCTTTATACATGTCTAATAATAATGGGATTTACTTAATAAAAAATTTAAAGTTTTTAAATTAAAAGAGTGTTGATAATGAGTAAATTGATTTTCAGAGAAATAAAACCTAAACTACAAGTTGGTGAATTAGAGGAAGAAATTCTCAAGTTTTGGAAAGATAATAATCTTATCGATAAAATAAATGATCCGTCGCTTCATCAAAATAAACCTATATTTTCATTTATTGAAGGGCCTCCGACAGCGAATGGTTTGCCTGGTATACATCACATCGAAGCTCGAACATATAAAGATTTAACATGCAGATATTATACCATGTTAGGGTATTTCGTACCAAGAATAGCGGGATGGGATACTCATGGACTTCCAGTCGAACTGGAAGTCGAAAAAAAGTTAAATATAAAGGGTAAAAAAGAAATAGAAAAGGTAGGAATAGAAAAATTCAATTCATTATGCAAAAGGAGTGTCTTTGAATATAAGGCTGAGTGGGAAAAATTAACTAATAGGATAGGTTTTTGGTTGGATATGACAAATCCATACATAACATATTCAAACGATTACATCGAATCAGTATGGTGGTCTCTTAAGGAAATATGGAAGAAAGGTCTTCTTAAAAGGGATTACAAAATTGTACCATATTGTTCCCGATGCGGGACAGCCCTCTCTTCTCATGAAGTAGCTCTAGGATACAAGTCTATAGAAGAATTGTCAATCTATGTTAAATTAAGATTGTCTGATAGTGAGCAGGAAACATATTTTCTTGTTTGGACAACAACACCTTGGACGCTAATTTCAAATGTCGCCATTGCTGTAAACCCTCAAATAGAATATGTTTTAGTAGAACATGGTTCCGAACGCTATATTCTAGCTAAGGAAAGAATGAATATGCTAAAAGAAGATACTAAAATAATAAAGGAATTTAAGGGTGAACAACTGGAAGGAACGAGATATAATCCTTTATTTACATATTCTCATATAGATAATACAAATGCATTCAAAGTAATTTGTGCTGAATTTGTTACCATAGCAGAAGGAACAGGAATGGTGCATATAGCTCCCGCTTTTGGAGAAGATGATTTTAATGTTGGAAAGAAATACCAACTTCCTATAGTAAAACCTATTGACGAAAGCGGAAAATTTACCGAAGAAATTCCTCCATTAAATGGAGTTTTTTTCAAGAACGCGGATGATTGGGTAATCGAGGAATTGAAGAAAAAGGATATGCTTTATTTCACAGAAATGCATTCTCACGATTATCCATATTGTTGGAGGTGCTCCAGTCCATTAATGTATTATGCCAAAGAAACGTGGTTAATTCTAATGAGTAAACTTAAAAACGAATTGCTTGCTAATAATGAAAAAATCAACTGGTATCCCTCTCATATAAAGCATGGAAGATTTGGAAACTGGCTTGAAAATGTGAAAGATTGGGCTTTGAGTAGGCAAAGATTTTGGGGGACTCCACTTCCTATTTGGGTATGTGATAATTGCAATACTGAGTATTTAATTGGTAGTTTGGAAGAATTAAAATCCCTAAGTGTTCAAAAACTAACAGAAGAAATTGATTTGCATAAACCTTTCATAGACGAAATAAAACTAAAATGTCTGAGTTGTGGAGGATCTATGAAAAGAGTCCCTGATGTTATCGATTGTTGGTATGATTCTGGTTCCGCACCTTTTGCTCAATTCCACTATCCTTTTGAAAATAAATCTCTATTTGAGCAGAGATATCCATATGACTTCATCTGCGAAGCTCAAGATCAAACGAGAGGTTGGTTTTATACATTATTGGCAATTTCCACAATTTTGTTTAATGAACCTGCATATAAAAACGTGCTAGTCGCGGGGTTAATATTAGATGAGAAAGGGGAAAAAATGAGTAAAAGTAAAGGCAATGCTGTAGATCCATGGAGTGTAATTCACAAATTTGGAGCTGATGCCACGAGATACTATATGTGCGCTTTTCCGGCATGGAGTGATAAGCGATTTGGTATGGGGGTTTTAGATGAAAAAGTCCGTCCATTATTCAATACTCTTTGGAATATTTATTATTTTTTTATTAATTATTCAAATTTAGATAAATTTGATCCATCTATATCTAATATATCTTACAATGATAGAGAAAAAATAGATCAATGGCTCATATCGAGATATAACACTCTGGTGCTCAATGTTAGAGCCTCAATGAGAGATTTTCTCGTAAATAATGTTTGTGATTTAATTCAAACTTTCGTGATAGACGAGCTAAGCAATTGGTATATACGAATTTCAAGAGAAAATTTTTGGGTAGATAAAGCTGGAAATTCAAAACTTTCTGCCTATTGCACACTTTATGAAGTATTATATGGTTTGATTAGATTAATGGCTCCTTTAACTCCATTCATCACTGAGGAGATTTATCAAAATATTGTTAGAAATATTAATAAAAATGCTCCGATTTCTATACATCTTACTGAATACCCAATTAACGATGATACACTAATCAACAAAGAACTAGAGAAAGAAATGGAAGAGACCATAAAAATAGTGAAATCTGCAAGGGAGGGAAGAAACCTCGTAGGGATAAATATCAGGCAACCTTTAAGCGAATTAATAATCATCACTTCTCTCGAAAATGAAAAACGCTTGGCAAATTTTGAATATATAATCAAACACGAAATTAACATTAAGAAGATTGTGTACAAATCCGAAGATGAAAAAGAGGATTATCTTCGATATAAGATATCCCCAAATCAAGCAGTACTTGGACCAAAATATAAATCACTTGTTATTACTATCATAAATAGATTGCAATCAATTGATCCAATTAAAGTAAAAAATTCAATTCAATCCGAGGGCAAATATACATTGACAATCAATGATGTTAATATAGATTTGAAAGAAGAAGATATTAAGATCGAAAAAGAGCCAATAGATGAATTTGCCATGATTGAAGGAACAGATTTTACAATTTTTTTAAATACTGTATTAACGCCGGCTTTAAAAAGGGAAGGAATAATTAGGGATTTTATCCGACGAATTCAAATCATGAGAAAGGAAATGAACCTAGATTATTCCGATGAAATAAACATATGGATTTCGACTGAAGATCCTTTCATAAAAGAATCAATTATAGAATTCAATGATTATATAAAAAATGAGACCCTCTCTGAGATTGTGAAAATAGATTCAATTCCGAAAAAGAGTTATATAAAAGAATGGGAAATTAAAGGATTGAATGTGGAAATAGGTATATTAAAGCATGTAATGAATAAAGGTGGGTAGAATTAACAATGTATGAGCGAAGCGGTTATCCAGTTGGCGTGTATGCCTTGCTTTGGGTATGAATCGCTACTGTGATAGATTCCTTATTCTGCGCAATCAATTTATCTACACTGGTGGAGGATCAGAATATTCATTAGTTAAGATAGCGATCGAGGAAATAGAAAGAATCACCAATCTAATATTTAAGAGCAGAATTAAGTGGAAAAAATCGAATTGAATATCTGCGCATAGCTGTCAAACATTTCTGGCAGGTTAAACATTGATATATAGTATCCACTCCAAAAGGAATGGTGATGACTAAACTGCCTAAATTTCACAGTATATCAATTCCGCAAGTGATGGCATCTTAAAACTCTTACTGACTCTATCACCGATATAGTCATAAGCACTAATCCC
>JBAQLI010000105.1:0-2925 GCA_049301735.1 Candidatus Methanoperedens sp. | reverse complement strand
CCCTATATGCTGAAATATTCATTTTAATTATTGCCTCTATATATTTACAATAGTTTAGAGAGGCTCATTAATTAATCGCTATGTAGAAAAATACTTTGTGTAATAAATGAGGGGTACGGAATGTCCGTTAAAAGGGAAAATATTCACAAAACAAACCAGAGGGAAAGAGGCTCCCTATGTAATCTGTATCATTCGAGACAAGGATATTCAACTCAATCCTGAAGAAATAGTCCGTCAGCTTTTCGCTGCTCGGCTTATGAAAGACTATGGTTATCCGAAAAAACGTCTGGCTTTTGAATATCCAATTAATTTCGGGCGAGAAATGAAAAGCGCCGATATTGTCGTTTTTGATAAAGATCGTCCTGATACATCTTATATCATTGTTGAACTCAAAAAACCAAAACTTAAAGACGGAAAAAACCAGCTTCGTTCTTATTGCAATGCAACGGGCGCACCTATCGGCGTATGGACTAATGGGGAGCAGATTTCCCACTACCACCGCAAAGATCCCAATTATTTTGAAGATATAACAGATCTCCCCAAAGTCAGTCAAAGCCTGAAAGATATTCTCAGCGAGCGGTTTACGCTGGAAAACCTTATTATCAAGGATAAAATTGCCAATGAGCACAAATCGCTAAAAGATATCATCCTTGAAATGGAAGATGAAGTTCTGGCAAATGCGGGAGTTGATGTTTTCGAGGAAGTATTCAAGCTGATATTCACCAAACTATATGATGAATTTTTGAGTAAAAAGGATAAAGAACGGATCAAAGATTTCTTAGAAGATGAACTTAAGGAAGACGACAGGGGAAATTATGACAAGGTCAAAGAAACACTTGTCAAATATGACGATAGAAAATTCCGGCTAATGGAGTTTCGCAATACTGGACAAACAGAGACCGAACTTTATGCGAAAATCCAGTCACTTTTTGATCGAGCTAAAGATCAATGGCCAGGCGTTTTTCCTAGAGGATCAAGTTTTGAATTGAGCCCAAGTCATTTATCTATTTGTGTTTCCAGTTTACAGGATATCAAGCTATTCAACTCAAATCTGTTGGTAGTCGATGAAGCTTTTGAATATCTTGTCAATAAAAGTGCAAAAGGAGAAAAAGGGCAGTATTTCACTATGCGTCATGTCATTGACATGTGTGTTAAAATGCTCAATCCGAAAAGAGGCGAATACATGATCGATACTGCATCGGGGAGTTGCGGTTTTCCTGTGCACACTATTTTTCATATTACTGGACATCTTTTTACAAACAGTGAAATTTCAGATGAAGATAAGGAAGATGTGTTAAGGATATTCGGCATTGATTTTGATGAAAAGACCGTGCGTGTTGCCAGAACTCTAAATCTCATTGCGGGTGATGGGGAAACAAATGTTTTGCACCTAAACGCTCATGAGTCTTCGACTCATGCATGAAGCATGAAAAAATTTATTTGCTCTTTCTGATTTCTATATGTTGATATGGGCAGTGAAGGCTGTTTGTATTTTGGGACTCAGATCCCGTTCCCTAAACTAGCCATTATCATTTCTCGTATGCATGAGTGCGTCTTTGAACGCGTATGGGAAATTGATCCCTTCGAGGATGACAATATCTGCCCATATCAGGAGCGAAATAAAATGGAGAAACAAAATAATATAGTTTGTGGTGCAGATGGCTGTGGGACAAAATTACCCGGGGCACAGGTTCATCAAATTATGCCAGACACCCGTTACATGTTAGCGCAGTACTAATACGATCATCCCTTTTTTGTGCCACTTTCCACCCAAACCACCTCTTATCAGCTGAAAATCCTGATTCAGAATTGTTTCGCAAATAATATTGTCGAAGATATTGCATTGTATCATTCACAAATTCTTCCATTGTATCTTTCCATTTCCATGAGCCACTCAAAGTTGCATTTTTTCTCGGAATGACATAGACCTTTGCTTTCCCGAATCTATCCACATACGACGGGAAGCTATAATATTTATCAAGTCTCACGCTCTCGATTTCTATGTCAATGTGTTTTAGCATTTCCATCGCTTTATCAAAAGCTTCCTTTTCACTTTTCAAGCTCATTCCAAATGCCACATACATTTTGGGCTCAAGATCCATCAACTTAAAAGAATAGGCGAAAGCCTTGGTTCCAGAATACTCTTTTGCCTTATCTTTTCGTATTTGTGTTTCCGAAGCATAATGCTTTTTTATTGATAATGAATATCCTGTCCCATCTCCGCATGCATTAATTTTCTTTACTCCTTTCTCCCTCATAATCAATATGTGTAGATTGATAATTGCCAATGATACATCATAATTCGAATATAATCTCTCCACTTTTTTATAATTGACATCGATTCCTGAAAGAAGAGAAAATAAATCAAGCATTGAAGCCATACTTCTATTGCTTTTTCCAATCAATTCCTTGATTAATAGGATTATGACGCTCTGTTTAAGATCAAGCTCTGGCGGTCTTCCAGGGCCTCTATGGATTTCAATATTTGTTGCCTCATTTATTAGTGGCTCAAGGTTGCAGATTGCTCCTTTGATCCGTTTCATTAATTGCTGTTCATATGTTCGCCAATCTCGTTTCTCTATTTTTTTGCTTTCTTTGTATTTCTTGAGGAGATAATCATCAATGTCTCTTACTCTGTCCCGAATATCTTCACTTTGAATCATAATGGTATTTTGGACGGAAAACTATATATAGATATCTATAGATATCTGGTATTATGGCAAGAATTATAGAACTTAAAAAAGGAGAATTAACTTTGAAAGATGGCGAAATAGAAGGTTTTCTTGAAAGACTGGTTACTCCGTTTGGTACTTCAGCCAAAGCTGATGTTCCCAGAAAATTCATTGGGAAAAGAGTTTACGTGGTTGTATTAAAGAACTGAGTTTGGTCATATTAGGGGTTATCTAATATTTTTGTCCCACAGCC